>CAKQSU010000038.1 GCA_934273135.1 uncultured Clostridia bacterium | reverse complement strand
GGTCCCAGAAAAATATTACCGCGTTGATTTTGCCTTCCGCAACCTTCGCGCCTATTTCGAGGTCGCCGCCCAAAGGACCGGAAAGGTAAGGTTTTACGTCAAGCCCCGTGGCTTCGGCGATAAGTTTTGCGGTCGTTCCCGTTCCGCATAAATCGTAGTTCGATAAAGTTTCTTTGTTTTCCGTAGCCCATTTGACGATTTCCGGCTTTTTCATATCGTGCGCGACGAGCGCGATTGTTTTTCTTTCCAAGGTAGTTTCCATCCGTATTTTTATTTTGTATATATAGATTTTATCACATAATCGACGATTTGACAATTGTTTGACTTTTAAAACAATCGAATTAAAAAATTTTATTTAATTAAATTCACTTTTAAGCCCATTTGTTGACAAAGCCGTTAAAAAAGTGTATATTTTAAGAAAAGAAAGCTTGTATTACAACGCTTTTTTTTGCAAAAGTCGATGAAAAAACGATAAAATTTGACGACAAAGGGGTTTTGTTTTGAAGCTTATATACGGCGAAGCAGACGTGAAAAAACTTAAAATTCGTCGAATAATCGACTTATCGGCGGGCTTAGCCGTAAGCGTCGCGTTTTTTGTCGTCGGCGTTTTTTTCGCCGTCAGGCGGTGGGAAGTCGGCAGATCTTCCGCATACGTTTTTTCTGCCCTTTCGGGCGGCGTCGCCCTTTCGCTTTTTGTCGGAACGATGATTTTTTATCTTCACCATACAAAATTTTTGTCTTTCGTAACTCAGTCGCTTGCTCCGTCAAAAAAAATAAGCGGAACGATTACGGACGTTTACAATAAGCCCGCGAATAAGGACGGGCTTATGTTTATTGTCGCGCTTATCTCGTGCGACGACGGAATCGACCGCTATCTTTACTTACCCGAGGGTGCGACCGTTCCCGAAAAAGGCGCGAAAAAAATCTATTACGTTATACACAACAATTTTGTTTGCGGAACGGAATCGGAGGCGGAAAATGAATAGAAAACACACGCTTTTAGTTTGCGCGAGATGGGTTGCGCCGATGTTTCTTTTCTCCGTCATCGTTTGGGGGCTTATCTACGTTTTTGCGTTCGACAATCGTTCAAGCGAAAAAATCACCGTGTTTATGTACGCCGAATCGACGGAAACCCAACAATTGAAAAAGAAAATCACCGCGGAAACGAACGTGGATACATATCTTACCGTTTGCAAAAACGAAAAAGACGTATTCCCTAAGCCCATACATGCGTCGTTCTTTTCCGCCGACCTCGTTATTATCCCCGAAAAATGTCTTATAAACATCGATTGCGCAAATCTGTTTGTACCGATAACGCCGGAGCTATTAAAAACTTATCGGATAGAAGGCGACTTCAAGCTTTCCAAAAAGAACGGCGAAAACTACGGGATAGTCGTTTACAGTCACGACGACGGCATAAACCTCTTAAAACGCTTTATGGTTTTCAACGGCGATCCGTTTATTGTGTGCGTAAGCAAACTGACCCCTAATTCCGGCGAATACTCCACCGACGGCGGCAAAGTAAAAACCGAAAACGCCTTCAAAGCTTTAAGGGCTTTGCTCAACTGAAAAAGCCGAATAATCAACTTATAGATTAACTTTTGTTAAAAAGGGTTACGCAGAAAAGCGTAACCCTTTGTCGTTTTAATAATCGAAAACGGTATTCAATACTATCTTAGACCAATTTTCAAAGCTGTCGAAAACCTCTTTGACTCTCACTTCGTCCGCCCATTCGCCCACCATTTTTTCCTTTTCGAGTATTTCGCAAGAAGGAACGGGCAATATTATTTCATAACAAAGCCCCGTATGCACTCTGCCGACGGAAGTCGAATCGTCGTTGATTATTCCGAGGAATTTCATCTCATAATCGTCGGGAATAAGAACTTCTTCGTGAAGTTCCCTTTTAAGCCCGGAGAGAACGGCATGTTCGCTGCCGTCGGTCGTGTTGACATGTCCGCCTATACCGACGGAGCGGCGATCGTGAAGCCGCGCTTCGCTTTGCGCTTTAAGTCTTTTCGTCATAAACACTTTGTCTCCGTAGCGTATCAAAAGGTACGCTATAATCTGCTTTTTGCTTTCGTCTTCTTCCGCAACGCTTCTCAAAAGATATTCCGCGTGGCTTTCTACAAAATCTATGAACTTTTTTTCGTCCGTTTTTATCAGCCGTTGAGCATTCTCGCCGAAAGTTTTTTTCAAAAGCCCGGCGGGGACCGTCATTACGTATTCTGCCATAAATTCACCTCGTTACAAAGCATAATTTTCGTTCGTTATAAGTATATCATGAAAATTTTTGTTTTTGCAAATATTTTTGCTCCGTTTTGCTTTACAATAATGAAAAACGTGGTATAATAGCAATTGAAATGTGATAGAAAATTCATATTGCGTCTTATCGGCGCGATACGAGGAGTAAAAATGCCAGTCAAAGAAAAATTCAAGGTCGGCGGAATGAGCTGCGCGGCGTGCAGCGCGCGCGTAGAAAAAGCCGTAAGCAAGGTAAGCGGCGTAAAAAGCGTCGCAGTCAATCTTATTTTAGGAGAAATGCAGGTGGAGTACGGCGAACCTGCAAGCGAAAAATCCATAATCGCGGCGGTCGTCGGCGCGGGCTACACGGCAAAAAAAGCGGTTGACGAAAAAAGAACTTCCCGCTTTCTGCCCGAAACAAAAAAACTTTTAACGCGGCTTATTTTAAGCCTTGCCCTCTTAGTCCCTCTCATGTACGTTTCGATGGGCAGTATGCTCGGCGCGCCTCTCCCGCCGTTTTTATCCCCCGAGAAACACTTGCTTGCCTTTGCCCTCTATCAAGCAATTTTAACGCTTGCAATACTCATAATCAACAAAAAGTTCTTCATAAGCGGCGTAAAAAGCTTAATATCTCTTTCGCCGAACATGGACGCGCTCGTAACAATCGGCGCGGGCGCAAGCTTTATTTACAGTGTAGTCACCACCGTGCGCATAGGCGTAACGCCGCCCGCAGATATGACGGAGCATTCGATGCACTTAATGCACGAACTTTACTTTGAAGGCGCGGCGATGATTGTAACGCTAATAACCCTCGGCAAATTCTTAGAAAGCCTTTCAAAAGGCAGAACGACGGACGCGATAGATTCTCTCCTCTCGCTTATGCCCGAAACGGCGGTTATTTTAAAAGACGGCGTTGAAGTAACCGTGCCGATTAGCGAGGTGCGCGAGGGCGATGTTTTCGTTGTTAAAACGGGTGACGCAATCCCCGTTGACGGCGTTATAATAAGCGGCGGCGCGGCGATAAATCAAGCTAACTTAACGGGTGAAAGTATCCCTTCGGACAAGACCGTCGGCGATGAAATTTATTCTTCAACCGTCAATATGAACGGCTATATCACGGCAAAAGCCACGAGAGTCGGCAACGATTCGACTATAAACAGAATAGTAGAAACGGTTAAAAACGTTTCGCTCACCAAAGCCCCGATTGCAAAAATCGCCGACAAGGTATCGGGCGTGTTCGTTCCCGCGGTAATGGGCGTCGCCCTCTTAACCTTTTTGGTTTGGCTCATAATCGGTCAAGGCGTTTCCGATGCTCTTACAAAAGCGGTCGCGGTACTCGTTATATCGTGTCCTTGCGCGCTCGGCTTAGCCACGCCCGTTGCGATAATGGTCGGCGGCGGCGTAGGCGCGAAACACGGCGTACTCTTTAAAACGGCGACTTCGCTCGAAGTTTTGGGTAAGTGCAAAAACGTCGTTTTAGATAAAACCGGAACCATAACTTACGGCAAGCCCGCCGTGACGGACGTTATCCCCGCTTTCTCGAATAAAGAACTTTTGCAAAAAATCGCCGTGGCGATAGAATCTCTTTCAAAACACCCGCTTGCAAAAGCCGTTGCCGAAAGCTTGCCCGAAAGCGATATTGTTTTGAGCGATTTTACCGAGCTTACCGGCTCGGGACTGAAAGCAAAGTGGGGCAATAAGTCGATTATCGCGGGAAACGCCAAACTCATGGCAGGCGAAAACGTGGATATAAAAGAGTATGAAAGCGTTGCGGAAAAACTTGCAGCCGAAGGCAAAACGCCGCTTTACTTTGCCTTGGACGGCACGCTTGCCGGAATAATCGCCGTAGCAGATAAACCCAAAAAGGAAGCGAAAGAAGTTATCTCAAAACTTTCTTCTTACGGCGTAAACGTCTACATGCTCACGGGCGACAACCGCGCGACTGCGCTTGCGATAGCCTCTCTCGTCGGCATAAGAAAAGAGAACGTAATATCGGACGTTCTGCCCGAGGACAAACAAAACGCGGTCGCAAAACTCAAAGAAAACGCCTTAACGGCAATGGTCGGGGACGGCGTAAACGACGCGCCCGCGCTCTCGGCGGCGGACGTAGGCGTTGCGGTTTCTTCGGGGTCGTTCGTTGCCGTGGACGCGGCGGAAGTAGTCGTCATGAACGATTTGTCTTCGCTCCTTTTCGCATTCAAACTCTCTAAGCGCACGATACTTAACGTCAAAGAAAATTTGTTCTGGGCGTTCATATATAATATAATCGGAATCCCGATAGCCGCGGGCGCGTTCGCCGCGATAGGCTGGTCATTAAGCCCGATGTTTGCGGCGGCGGCAATGAGCTTGTCGAGCGTGTTCGTGGTTTCTAACGCGTTAAGGCTCAACCTCGTAAAACCCGACGCACTCGCCTCTCTTCATAAACAAGAAAAAGCGGCTTGCGGAGATGTTTGCGATGATTCTTACGGCGGCTCGGGCGAAACCTATAAAATACAAGAAACAAAAAATTCGGCTGCAAAAACACAGCCGACGGAGGATATTATGAAAGAAATTTTAAACGTAAAAGGCATGATGTGCGGTCACTGCGAAGCGACCGTCGAAAAAAAAGTTAAAGCCGTCTCGGGCGTTACGGCGGTAAAAGCCGACCATACGAGCGGCAAAGTAACCGTGGAATTTACTTCGCCCGCCACCTTAACGGAAATAAAGGAAGCGATAAAAGCCGCCGATTACGAAGTTATAGACTGACTTAACCCTTTTCACCGCCCCGTTAAAAAAACGCAAAAAAAGCACGCCCGTCCGAAAAAATTCGGCAAGGCGTGTTTTTTTTCAATGATTTTATTTACGCAAGACGGCTTTATGCGCCGACTTTATAGCTGTATTGCGCCACTATCGAAAAATGGTCGGAATAATAATCTTCGGGAACGCCTTTTCTGCCTTCGACCTTTAATATTCTGAACGAAGCAACTTCAAAATCGCCTTTCGTAGAGAAAATATAGTCGATAGGCACGGTTTTTGTCACGTCGCCGTCGCCCGCAAGTTCGCCCGGTCCGTAACCGTACGCGTGGAAGGTGTTGCCGTTCATCGTAGATTCGGCTTTGACGCGGGAATCGTCCATTTTGGCGGTAATGAGGTTATAGGTGTCCGTTTCTTCGTTGGAAGCATAGTTCAAGTCTCCCGAAAAGAATGCGGGAATGCCTTTCGCCTGTATTCTTGAAACAATGAGTTCCGCGCTCTTATACCTTAACGCCGCGTCTTCGTAACTGAAATGCGTATTAAAGTAAGCAAACTGCTTGTCGGATTTTTTGTCCTTGACAACGACATAAGTGCATACTCTCGGGAAAAGGGCTTTGCTGCTCCAGGAAGTCGCAACCGAGCCTTCCGTTTCGGGCGTGTCGGACAGCCAGAAAGTACCTTCTTCCACAAGCGTAAACCTATCGACGTTGTAGTAAACGGACGAAGCCTCTTTGAACCCGTAATAGGCGTGGCTCGGGTCGGTCGCGCGGAATTTTCCTACGCGCGCATATCCCTCCGGTTGCAAAACTTTTTCGAGATAACTTCTCCATTCGGGGGTTTCCTCCTGAACGCCGAGAAGGTCGGGAAGCTCGTCTACGATTTTTTCGTAAACCTTTTTGTTCATAGCCGCGTTTGAGCCGTTGCCCTGGTCGAGGTTAAAGGACATAACTTTCAGATTATACGTCTTTTCGACGGGCGTATGTCCTTTACACTTGTCCTTGCAAACCTCGTCCGTGCAAGCTTCGTCCGTGCATTTGCCGCAAGTTTCGCAAACGTGCTTGCATACATGCAACTCTTCGCTTTGCGAGCCGTCGTTCGTTTCTACGCAGGCGCACAGCAAGCAGACAGAAAGAATCATGCCGACGGCTAAAATTATAAATTTTCTGAAATTTTTCATTATTTTACACCTTTATCTTTTTTTGTGGAAGCGGCAACGGGCGTTGCCGCTTCTTTTTTTATTTTATCGCTTCGTGATTTGTCTTAGGCGGGTCGTCTATTCCGACAGCCTTATAGTCGTCCAGATTCCATACTGCATTGCTGTTCGCCGCCGCATACAAAATGCGCTTGCAAGCAACCCTTAACAGATAATGAACGTCGTCGGGCGTTTCGTTGTAAGCCGATTTAGCCGAGTAAGCCGAGTTCTTGCCGAGCCACAAGTCGTTGCCGGCTCTTATTCCCGCATTTACGGGCATCGTTCCGGGGTTAGTCCAGTCCGTGACGGCAACTCCCTCAAAGCCCCATTCGTCACGCAAAACCTCGGTCATAAGCGCGTGCGAGCCGCCCGCCCAGGTTGTGCCTACAAAGTTGAAGCTCGACATTATTCCTATCGTGCCGCCCTCTTTAACGACTATCTCGAAAGCCCTAAGATAAATCTCACGCATGGATTGTTCGTTAGCCCATACCTGAACGGTTCTTCTGTTGGTTTCCTGATCGTTTAAAGCAAAGTGCTTGATGTAGGTATAAACGCCGAATTTTGCCGCGCCCTTAACGGTTGCCGCACCCATAAGCCCGGAAATCAACGGGTCTTCGCTGTAATATTCGAAGTTTCTTCCGCCGGGGGCAGCGCGATGAATGTTAAGACCGGGTGCATACCAACCGGACATACCCATCGACGCGCCTTCCTTGCCGAGACTGTACCCGAGCAAATATCCCATATCCGGATTCCAAGTAGAAGCCACAACAACCTCGCTCGGATAACCTACGCCGTAAATAGATACGGAAGCGGGACCGTCGTCGTCGCCCATTTCGGGCTTTCCGACGCTTTTAATTTCAACGGTACCCATAAATCTGCTGTCTACGAGAGTACACATGTCGTCGACGCTCATCTGGTCGATCAAATCGTCATAGGTATACTTTTTACCGTCCTTTTCGATAGAACCGTTTATGCCCACGCCTTTAAAGTCCGCAAGCTTAAGTCCGTTTTTAACGCCTTGATTATAATCGCGCGTGTCGGTATCGCTTATCTGATTGTCTTTAGAATAGGATTTTACCGCGCTTGAATTTTTGACGGAGCTTGAAGCGACCCTGTTAACGTTGCTTGCCGTCGGATACGTTCCTTGCCAATCGGAACGGGACAAATAAACTATCTTGTCGTCGTTTGGTCCGTATTCCACGTCGGCAAATCTCGTTTCGACGGTGTTTCCCGTCACCAAATCTTTTTGTATCGCCTTTTGCGCCGTAAGGGTATATGCATGTTCGTTCACGAACGCGTCGGACGTGTTTTCGTCTTTTGCGATATCCCAAACGTTGTCGCGGAGAGAAATTTTATATTCGCCCGCTTCCAAAAGATACGCGCCCTTGCCGCCGTCGTAATCGCCGTACCAGCTTGCCATATCGCTGAACGCAAATTCAACCCTTGCATAGAAGGTGTCTCCCGGCTTTATAACGTCGGTTTTTTGGAATCCTGCAAGCTCGTAATACGGCTTTTCGACCAAACCGGTATACGGAGCATTGAAATAAAGCTCGACCACTTCCTTTCCGGGGACGTCGCCCGTGTTTGTAACGGCAACCTGAACGGAAACTTTGTCTTCTTCCTGGTTTATAACGCATTCCGTAATATGCTTTTCGAAAGTGGTGTAAGACAACCCGTAGCCGAACGACCATTGAACGTGTTCGTCGTACTTATACGTCGGGTCGGTGAGCGCTCTCGTTACGTAATATCTGTATCCTAAGTATATGCCTTCGTAGTACACCTGGAAAGGCGTGCTTTTGTTTGAATAATTCCTTGCGCCCTCGTGTCCGAACATAACGCTTGCGGGGTTATCGTCCCCGTT
>CAKQSU010000037.1 GCA_934273135.1 uncultured Clostridia bacterium | reverse complement strand
TTTTTCCGATCTCGGAGGCAAAGGAGGTAAAAAGAGAAAATGAAGAAGTTACTTTTAGCTTTGGCTCTCGTTCTGAGCGTCGGCTTAAGCGTGTTTGCCTTTTTCCCCGCTGCTACCGTCAAGCAGGCTTCGGCAGAGGAACCGACCGAAACGTCGCAAACGTTCGTGCTTGAAATGTGCTTTTATAGGTCCGTAGATAGCGGCAAGTATATGTGGGTGAGCGAGTTCGTAGAAGTCGAACTCGGTATCGAAAAACAATATACGCGCGTTCCGGACGACTTCAGACAAGGCGACCATTATTACGAGTTCAAAGGCTGGCGTTGTCTCGAAACGGGCAAACTTATGTCCGCTCCGTTGACGTTACTGTACGACACGGTACCGAACGACAAGGCTTTTTCCGCCGAGTACGATATCGCAGACGTACTGTATAGAACGGTGACGTTCGTAACGCCCGCGGAGCTTGTGAAGCGTGACGTCACTTACGGCGGGCATATTCCGGACGTAGACCCCGGAACGCCGGAAGGATATATCTTTGCAGGCTGGTACACCGACCCGGAGCATACCGCATATTACGAAGCGGAAACCGCAGTGGTGCAATCAGACTTTACGCTCTATCCGCTTTTCGTTCCGGACAAAAACAACAACACCGACAGCTCAAAAACAGAAATTGAAGAAACTATAGACAAAGGCTTTTCGGCAATCGGGCTAACAGGGCTGACGTTTACCGCTCAGATTGTAATTATTGCCGTCGGAGTGATTGTCTTAATTAAACTTTTTAAATAACATAATTTTTAGGGGAAGCAAACTATGACGATATGGGAACGGACAAGAAAAACATTTTGCGTGTACTTGGTGCAGGCTATTTTTTGGACCGTTCTCTTTTTTGTACACTTTTCCTTTCGTTACGTATTCCGCTCCCTTGACGTTCTCTGTGCTTTTACGGCGGAACTTGCCGAACTGCCGCGCGCTCTCGCGTGCTTGTTTGTCTTTGTTAAAATGATTCTGTCGCTTGATTCGTTCGCCGGCGTGCTTTTAAACATGCACCGTGTGTCCGCGCTCGACGACAAGATTCGCGAGTTCGGACCGTCCGTCACCGTTGACGGCGTTCAACGTATCGGGAAAACCCGTTCGCTTATATACTTCGGAATGGTTCTTCAAAAACCTAAGTATGAGGACTTAAAATACAATTATTACGTTGATTGTCCGTTTGAAGGCAAACTTAAAGAGGAGTTTGAAAAGGGCAATCACGCGCCGTATATACGTTTTCAAAGTCGGCGCGACGCCGTTCGTGAATACAGAAACCCGCTTTATATTCCGCTTGTTTATTCAAACATACATATAACTTACAAGGGCAAACACGAACGCCCGCTCAAACGTGAGCATTTTACAATGGAAGAAAGGCTTTTCGAGGGAAACATAAAGCTTGCTTCCGAACTTGATAATATGCTCCCCAACACGCTCCGGAAAGTCAAAAAAGCCGAGGACGACGAACTCAAAGCAAACCGTATCGACGAGTTCGCCGGGCTTGACGCTCAATACACCGGCGGGTCGCTTTTTTCCGATACGCACCGTAACGGCGCGTTATACATTCCGATTCGTGATTGTCAGGACCTTAAAATTCACTTTTCCCGTAAAAAGTTTATGTACACCTTTAAGCCTTTAAAGCGGCTTTTGAACTTTGTCAGAGGGATAATATTAAAGAGAGAAGAAAAAACTTCGGCAAGGCTTGCTAATATCGCAAAATGGCTCGAAAAACAAGTCAGGTCAATAGGCTTCACAAAGCTTTACTATCTCCTCGAATCCGGTCCTGCCGGCAAAACTCAACTTGAAAAAGATGAAAAATTCATAGTTTTGCCGAACGAAGTGCCGTATAGCTACGATGACCGGGCATTGCAAAAGGACTACTACCCCCTCGGGTACCGCAAAGATCCGGAACCCGCGCCGAAAAAAGAAAAGGAAGAAAAGAAGAAGGGGAAAAAGAAAGAGGAGAAATCCGCTGCCGAACGTCCGACCGAAAAAAAGGAAGTCGGCTCGAGCGACCAAAAATGAACGCAACGCCCGCCCGGCGCGAGCGCGCAATATATATTCGTTTTAATGGCTCAGAGCCTGTAAAACAGTATCCGTTCGATAAAATTTTCGGATTCCTTGATTTTCACGAAAATCAAGGTGAAAATTTTTCGACGGAGCTGTGTACTGCGGCTGAGTTATTAAAATAATAAATACGACCGCTTTCCCCTCAATTTTGGACCTTTAGTGTCCAAAATTGAGCGCTTGCGGTCAAATTTGAACGCAAAAAGGAGGTTATTATGCTCAATCTGAGAAAAGCTTATCCCCGCCCGCTTTCCGGGCTGGCAAGCCTGCTTCGTTATCTTGACGAAAGAGGCGAAAACGGTTATTACATTTCCCTTGTCTTCCGCGACGTCGAGCAAGACCTCGGAATATCTCACTCAACGCTTAAACGCTATCTCCGCGCCCTCTATGACGCGGAAGCAATCAAATACAATCTTACTTTCGGCGTCGTTATGCTTAACCCCGCCGTATTCGTCTATCCGGGAACCGCGCCCTCGGCTCTCACGCTCTGGCACGCGCAGTATAGGAACTTCAGCTCGGTAGTCGCTTAATCTCGTTTACTCTCAAGGCGCGCCGTCCGTTTTGCCGACGGGTCGCGACGTCGCCTGTCAAAACTATATATCGTATTGAGTTTTTAATGCACCGGTGTGTTTTCCTCGGGGCTTGCGGTAGCTTGCTTCAAATAAAACAGGGCGCGGTCAGCCCGCTCCGGTCAAAGACGACGTGTGAAGTTAGTAGTCCGCCACCTTGCTCGGGGCGTTAAAAGTGGAGTGTCAGCCTTACGCGTCGTGGCGAGGGCGTTCCGGGTGGCTCCGGAACGTGGACCGGGAACGTCTTCCTTTAAGAAGCTCCGTTCGGGGACAAAAAACGATGGAACACCCGGGGACCGGCGGGAAAGTGGAGTTTTTTGTAAGTTATCCTTGGGGGGGCTCCACGCCATTAAGGCGTGGAAAACAAGCCGTTAGGCTTGAGAAGAACGTAAAAAATCTTGTCCTTTGTTCTCGCCGAATCGACCGTCCGTCCGACCAAAAGATAAGTTTGCGCATGTCCGCGCGCGTGCGTGCGCATGCATGTAGCGCGCGTGTACGTCCGCCCGGGCGTGTGCGGGCGCGCCGCGTACGCGTTTTATAAAATTAGAAGAAGCCCCGGCGCGGCTTAGCCCGGATAAACAAAAAACTCCCGTAAAAATCGGGAGTTTTTAAAATTTTGTCTGTAAGAATTTGCGAAAATCACTTAAAAATGCTTGCATATATCGCTATATAGTGATATAATATAAGTACAAAGAACGAAGGAGGTGACACCGATGGATAAAATAGCAAAAGCCTTGCAAGACCTGGCGGAAGCAGTTAAGAGTAACAACATGGTCGAACGTGTCAAAGTTACCGTAACGCTGAAAAAGCCGAAGCCGTGCAAGGCAGCCAAAGGCGACAAAAAATAGCCGCCGACAAGGCAGAGGGGCGGGAAACGCCCCTCGTAAGTCCTATTATATTAAAAAAAGAGTAAATTGTCAATTAAAGGAGGTAAAAAAATGACGATTGAAAAGAACGGCAAGGTGTACGTAGTCAAAAGGAACGCGCGTTCGTGGACGGTGGAACTTGACTTCGGCAAGCTTTCAACGAGTGTAACCGTTCCGTTTTCCGTGGCGGAGGACTTCGAAGCGTTAGAAGTTTACGTTTTAAGCGAAGATTTATTTTAGGAGGTGAAAAATGGCACGCAGTGAAGCGCAGAAAGAGGCGGACAAGCGTTATCGTGAAAAAGTTAAGGCTTCAAAGACCTTTTGGGGGTCTCAATTTAACGTAGAGGAAGCCGCCGAGTTCGATATTGTGCTAAAAAAGCACGGTTTGAACCGTGCGCAATTTATCAGGCTTTCCATTGAAGAATTACGCAAAAAACCTTGATTTTATGCGTGATTTTAAGAAAAACATTCCGAGTTTGAGAACGGTTGCTCGGAATGCTTTTCGGGTCGTTTCGGGAGGGGAGTTTGCAGACGTAAAATTGTAGGAAAAATGCGTGATTTTGCGTGTTTTTAGGCTCAAAACAAGGTCCGACTCCCATCATCCGCTCCATTTATTTTGATTTTTCATAACAGTAAAGACCGCTTTTTTCTTTTTGGGCGGTCTTTATTTGTGAGATATTATTTGCGTTAAGGAGAACATTTTATGACTTTATACGAAGATATCAAAAAAGGCTTAGAAGAAGCAATCGCATACAACGAAGGCAAGCTTGCCGCTCGAAAAACCACTCTTTCGGACGAATGCAGCGCAAGCTTTGACGACGTCTTGGCGGAGCAACTCAAAGACCCTGAACTTAAAGCAGAGTATGACGCGCTCGAACCTGAGTTCGTCATTATGGAAGCTATCATGAAAGCTCGTATCGAAACGGGCTTGACTAAAAAAGAACTTTCTGAAAAGACCGGTATATCGCAAGCTTATATAAGCCGCCTCGAACACGGAACGGCAAACCCGTCTATAAAAACTCTTCAGAGAATCGCAACCGCACTTGACAGAAAGCTTTCAATTCAGTTTATCTGACAACTAACTGCAAAAAAATAAGAACTTCGCCTCGGCGGGGTTCTTATCTTTTTACCGATGAATTTACTTTATGTTTTTATAAAATTCGCCATTCTCGAAATCAAATACAAAGGAATATTCAACACTTCCTCTCCGTCGGTTTCGTTCTTCATAGAAGTTTTAACGGAATATCTTGGTGCATACTTTTTCCTATATTCCGAAAGAGAACGAGCCTTGACGTTTCTTTCGGATTTTACCTCAATCGGCACTATCTCCGTACCGCTTTGGATAATAAAGTCAACTTCCGCGGTATTGCCGCTTGACCAATAATATGCCGTGTCATCAACCGATTTCAAAAGTTCGCAAAGAACGTAATTTTCAGTCATAGACCCCTTGAACTCTTTGTAGGTCGGTGTTGCGTCCAATACTACCTCATAAGGGAGTTTTGAGAGTTTTCGCAAAATACCGATGTCGGACATATAAAGTTTGAATGAAGTATCGTCGGCGTAAGAAGAAAGCGGAATAAACGGCTTTTCAATTTTACAGACCTTATAAACAAGCCCCGCGCCGATTAGCCATTCAAGAGCGTCTTCCAGGTCTTTGGAACGCCAACCTTTTTTGACATGGCTAAAAATGAATTTTGTGTTTTCCTTTGCGAGTTGTTCGGGAATAGAACGCCAAATCGCTGTCAACTTAGGAAAATCCTTTGTGGGCGCGTGTTTTGCGAAATCAAGCTCATAGCTGTTGATGATAGCTTGTTGTACGCTTTCCACTTGCTCTATACTGCGGGTGTTACACCACACATCAACCACTTCCGGCATGCCGCCCGTAATATAGTACTGTCTGAGAAAGGTGACAAGCTTCTCCCCGATTACTTCAGGAAGATTATCGCCTTTTTTGAAGTTCTCGACATACTCGGCAAGCGTTTCGGGACCTGAGGCATGCAAAAATTCCGAAAAGCTCATAGGATAAAGCGTTAAAAAATCAACCTTTCCTACGGGAAAAGAAAGTTGCTTTTGTAAAGCAATCCCCAAAAGCGAACCGGCGCAAACAATGTGGTATTCGGGAGCGTTTTCGCAAAAGTACTTCATTGCGGTTATAGATCTGCCACATTCCTGAATTTCATCGAGAATCACAAGCGTTTTCCCGGGTTCAATTGTTTTTCCGAAATACAAACCAAGTTCAAATACGATACGAGAAGTATCATAGTCCTTTTCAAAAACGGTTTTCAAAGCGTCGTTTTCTTCAAAATTGAAATACGCGCACGAATCATAATATCGTTTTCCGAATTCCTTAAGCAAATAAGTTTTTCCGCACTGTCTGACGCCTTTCAATATTAGCGGTTTTCTATTGCTCTTTTCTTTCCATTCGACAAGCTTCGTAATAAGTGTTCGTTCCATTCGGTGTACCCTCCCGCATTTTATATATTTGTTTTGCGTATATCTTCCGTAATTTTCATACTTATTATACATTAAATAGGCGATTGTGTCAATTATTTTGCAAAATAAATATGTTTTTTGCGGTTAATTACACACAAATACACACTTATTACAGTTGAGGTTCTTTAAGGGTTGCTCCGATGTTACAATTTTTTTCTTAATCTCCGATATTAAATTATTCTGCCGGGCGAGTAGTTGTCGTAAAGCTTCTTTTATGGCTTCTTGCGTCACTGGCATAAGGGCGGAATATAGAGCGACAAGTTTTTCAACGTCACTCTTTTCTTTATCAACTCCTCATTTTAACATATGTCCGTATAAACAAATATATCTAATCAAGCTTTATCTACGCATAAAGCTTTTTTTATTTGCACTTCTATGGTGCAATAAAGAAGCAAAAAAGCTAATCAAACAGCTTTTTGGGGCAAAAAGAAAAAAAGTTGTTTTTGCAATGCTTTTTCATTATATTTGCAATTCCATTTATTCTCAATAGGGTGTATAATAGAGATATCAAAAAAGATATACCGTATTGCCGTAAACGAAACCAGAAAAGGAGGAAAAATGAAAAAGAATATTTTTAAGCTTTGCTCGCTTGTTTTAGCCGTTTTTCTTCTTTTGTTTTCCGCTTCGGGCTGTAACGGCGAAAAGGTTGTAGAAAAGTATTACGACGATTTTTTCGGCTCGTCCGTTACGGCTGTCGTTAAGGGCGAAAAAACTTCGGCTATAAACGCCGCATGGAAAAACGCTTGCGAATATCTCGACAAATTGAAGGCTAAAATTTCAGTCGACAACGCCGAAAGCGATGTTTCCAAATTTAACAGAGCGAACTTTGGCGACGAGACGGAAATAGACAAAATAACCTATGACGTTCTCAATAAGGCAAAAGCCGCTTATATAAAGACGAAAGGATACTTTGACCCGACGGTCGCAATGTCGAGCGATTTGTTCGGCTTTACCTCTCGTTTCAAGCTCGATTCCTATGTTCCGTCAACAGATTACGACAGAAATCAAAATAAAAACGGCGGCTTCGAACTTCCCCAAGAAGAATATGTTTCCGCGTTTAAAAACCTTGCAAATTTTGAACAGGTTTCGATATCTTCCTTTGATAAAAAGTTTGCGATAAAAAAGGATTGTAAGCCCGTTACGGTAGAAGAAAAGTCTTACGAACAGAACATCGACTTATCGGGCATAATCAAAGGTTTTGCCGCCGACGGCGTAAAAAAGATTTTTGACGAGCAAAATCTGAAAAGTTATTACCTGAGCTTCGGCTCAAGTAGTCTTTATCTCGGCGAAAACTTACAAAACAGCTGGAATTTGAAGATAATCGACCCGTTGAGCAAGCTTCGCGCAAGCCTCGGCAGCGTAAAAATCAAAAATCGGTTTGTCTCGACTGCCGGCGTTTACGAGCGAAATTATACCACGGAAAGCGGTGTTTTTTGCCACCATATCATCGACCCGCACACGGGCAGACCTGCCGAAACCGACATTCTTTCGGTGACAATAATAGGCGGCGAATGCGCCGATTCGGACGCGCTTTCAACTTCCCTTGTCGCTCTCGGCTCAAAAAAGGCGATTGATTTTGCAAAAGAGAATAACGAGCTTGATTATATAATCGTAACCGGAGATAAAAAAATCTATACGACTCTTCAACTTGTCCTTGCCTCGAATTCAACCTACACTATCGTTGCTTTTTAGTCGTTAAAAGTTAGAATTGAAAAGTTTAAAAGACAAAAAACTAATTATTATTCCTATGAATTTTACAAAGGAGAACGCAATATGCGAAAGGGCGAATACAAATACTTCAAGCCGCATGACATTATAATATACGCGCTCGTTCTTGTGCTTTTTATGCTGTCTTGCGTTTTCGTCACAACTTCGCGCGGCGACAGCGGCGAAAGATTCGAATTGCTTTACAAGGGCGAAGTAATATTGAAAGCCGACTTCGACGGCTTTTCCGAATACAACGAAAATTACGTCGCAAAAAAAAGCGAAAACGAATATGAAATTGTAACCGAGCGCGGGAAAAACCTCTTGAAAATCGATTTTACTTCGCAAAATGCAAAGTTCACGGAAGCCGATTGTCACGGCGAAGAATGTTTGGCTATGAACCTTAAAACCGGCGGGGTCGTATGCGCGCCCCATTCGCTCGTTTTAAGATACGAAAGAGATTATGACCCGACAGTCGGGTAAAGGAGTCAAGAATGAAGCACCACGAAAAAAAACTTACTTTTTCCGCAAAGCGCGTAAGCCTTTTAGGCGTGCTTGCCGCGCTCGCGCTCATTTCGTTTATAGTTGAAAGCCTTATTCCTCTG
>CAKQSU010000036.1 GCA_934273135.1 uncultured Clostridia bacterium | reverse complement strand
GCTCTAAGGTTGCGGGGCATGCCAACGTTCTTATCTTCCCCGACCTCGACGCGGGCAATATCGGTTACAAGATAGCCGAAAGGCTCGGCGGCTTTATGGCTGTAGGTCCCCTCTGCCAAGGCTTTGCAAAACCTATCAACGACCTTTCGAGAGGTTGCAAGTGGGAAGACGTTTACGTTGCGGTCGCCGTCACCGCGCTTCAAACGCAAATCAAATGGTAAATCATAAACGGAGAAGAAATACATGAAAATTTTAGTCATCAACGCTGGAAGCTCTTCCCTTAAGTACCAGCTCATCGACATGGAAACGGAGCAGGCAATCGCCAAGGGCGGCTGCGAGAGAATAGGGCTTGAAAAGGCTTTTATTTCCTTTAAAAAGGACGGGAAGGACGTTCAGATATTCAAAGACCTGCCCGACCATAAAGCGGCTATCAAGCTCGTTTTGGACATTCTCGTAGACAAGGAATACGGGGCTATCAAGTCGATGAAGGAAATCGACGCGGTAGGTCACCGCATGCTTCACAGCGGCGGCGATTACGACTGCTCTATGCCCGCTACCGACGAGGTTTTAAACGTTTGCTTATCTAACGCCGACCTTGCTCCGCTCCACCAGAAAGCAAACCTCATGGGCGTTTATTCCTGCCGCGAAGTCATGGGCGACATTCCTATGGCGGTAACCTTCGACACGGCTTTCCACGCGACCATGCCCGATTACGCTTATACATTCGGACTTCCTTACGAATATCTTACGCAGTATAAAGTTCGTCGCTACGGCGCGCACGGCACTTCCCACCGCTTTGTTTCGGAAGAAGCCGCAAAATATCTCAACGCCGACAGAAACAACTTTAAAGTCATCACCTGCCACCTCGGCAACGGTTCGTCCATTTCCGCGGTTAAAAACGGCAAGTGCGTAGATACTTCTATGAGCTTTACACCGCTCGGCGGCGTGCCTATGGGTACGAGAACGGGCGACCTTGACCCGGCTATTCTCGAATATCTTTCCGACAAAACGGGCAAGGATATCCATGAACTTTTGTATATCTGCAATAAAAAATCGGGCGTTATGGGCGTTTCCGGCGTTTCGAGCGATTTCAGAGACCTTGCTAAAGCCGCCGAAGAAGGCAACGAAAGGGCTAAGCTCGCGCTCGATATATTCAGCTATTCGTGCAAAAAGTACATCGGCGCGTACGCCGCGGCTATGGGCGGAGTGGACTGCGTGGTATTCACCGCGGGAATCGGCGAACACGACGACCCCGTCCGTCGCGACATCGTGAGCGGGCTTGAATTTTTGGGTATCAAAATCGACAAAGAAAAGAACGAGCATCCCGCCAAGGGCATTGCCGACATTACAGCCGAGGGCGGCAAGGTTAAAGTTCTCATCATTCCGACCAACGAAGAACTCGTTATCGCAAGAGATACGGCGGAAATCGTTAAAAATCTCAAAAAATAAACTAAGAGATTATATTCCTTATACTTAAAAACAGAATTTTTCGCTACGGGCGGCGGGTTAAGAAGCAAAAAGAGCCGCCGCTCGCAAAAAAAGTTCCGTTTGGCAAAGTCTTTGATTAAAAACGCTTGCAAAACGTTTGACAAAGATTGAAAAGTAATATATAATACTTTGGCTAAGTTATGATTATAGACCTTAAAGCGATAAGACAAAAAGGGCTTTGCGAAAAGGATTTTTCGTTTGAATTCGTCCTTAAAGACGATTTATTGACTATCCCGGAAGCAAAATTTTCAAAGCCGTGCAAGGCGGAAGTTTTGTGCGAAGTCTACCCGGACAAAGCGTATGTAAGCGGCAAAGTTTCTTACGGCATTTCCGCTCCGTGCGCGCGTTGCCTCGCCCCCGCCTTTTTTGACGGCGAAGTCGAGTTTGACGAAGAGTTCCGCCCCGTGTCCTACGGCGGAGAAAAGGAGCTTTCCTACGCGAAAGACATTATCGATTTGAAGCCTTTATTAGAGCAACTTATTATAACGAATCTGCCCTATTCCGTTTTTTGCAAAGAGAATTGTAAAGGCATTTGCCCCGTTTGCGGCAAAAACGCCGACGGAGATTGCGGCTGTTCGCGTTAAGCCGTTGGCGCGTTGAACTAACGGTCAAGAATACACAAAAAAGAGGTTAGAAAAATGGCAGTTCCTAAGTCAAAAATTTCAAAACAGAGAGGAAACAAGAGATTCGCGGCTAACTACAAAGCTACCGCGGCTAATCTTGCCGAATGCCCGCAGTGCCATGAGTTGAAAGCTACTCACAGAGTATGCCCGAAGTGCGGTTACTATGACGGCGTTCAGGTCATCAAAAAGGAAGAGAAGTAATTTTTCTTACTGATGGAAAGCATAAGCGAAAAACCCGAAAAGTCGGTCAAAAAAGAAAAAACGCCCGAAAAAAAGAAGCCTTCGACGGCAAAGACTAATAAAGCCGCAGAGGACTTTAAGCGTAAATATTTCGAGTATTACGACGATATCAAAATAAGCGACAGGCAGGATTGGTAAGCTTAGCCTTTCGTTTCGTTCGGTCGCAAAAATTAAACGCAAAGGGTTAATCCCCTTTCGTACGGAGGCGTAGCCCAGTTGGTCAGAGCGTCTGCTTGACATGCAGAAGGTCGATAGTTCGAGCCTATTCGTCTCCACCAGAAAAAGCAAGTTCGTTGAGCTTGCCTTTTTTTGTGTCGAATTAGTTGATTTTCCAATAACCTGATTTGTTCGACCTCAACAGTTTCTGTGGTAGTTTCCGTGGTAGTGCTAAACTCATTTTAGCAGGATTTTAAAAAATATGCCACTTTTTTGTGTTTTCTCTACAAGAAAAGTTGAGGGCTTCTTTCCGCACCCCAAACTTTTATTATAGAACCCACAAAAAAGCCCTGCGATAAGCCGATAATCGACCTATTGCGGGGCTTTTTAACGAAACATATTAGTTCAAAGGTATAGTCGGCAAGTCTATTCCGCTTGTGGAAGAAGAGGAAGTCTGACTGCTGCTTTGCTTAGTCGAGGAATCGTTTCCGCCGTTATTGCACGCGACAAGCGCGGTTACGGCTAAGCATACGGTTAAAAAAAGGATAACTAATTTTTTCATAAAAATTCTCCTATGTGAGCAAATAAAAGCAATTATAAAAGTTGCATCATTCTGTCTTTTTCGGAAAGCTCTTTAAGCGCGTTGCCGTCCGAAGAATTGCCGTTTAACGGGTAGGTCGCCGCAACGGAGAGCTTGTCCAAACAGTAAACGAGCCTGTATTTTTTTACGCCCGCGCCAAGCAAAGCTTCCAACGCGCCCACGCAATCTTCGACGATATTATACTTTGTTTCGTCCTTGCCCTTAGCGTCCTTTACGGTAATATCGCACGCGCCGGTTATAGGCTCGGTCGGCTTTTTTGAAGCGCATTCTCTCAAATATTGCGCCTTTTCGTCTTTTGTGGAAAGACTTTTTATTTTCGGCACGTCGATAAGCACGGAAACGGCTAAAATTTCACTCGCTTTTAGCTCGGCTTTTCCGTTGTAAAGTCTGACTTTCGTTCCGTCCACTTCGATGAGCGGCTCTCTTTTAACGGGATAGCTCGAAAGCGCGCTCGGCAAAGTCGTCAACGCAACGACGGCAAACACGAGAACCATTAAGGCTATCATCGTCTGCTTTAAAATAAAAAAGGTAACAGCGGTACCGCCCAAAAGCACTATACCGAGGGCAAGAAGTATAAAATACTTCTTTCTTTTTGCTTTGTTGTAATCCGTATTCGGGAAAAATTGCTTCATGAATTCACCTTTCGTCGGCTTTTTTATGCTTTTTACCGACGTTCGACAACAGCATTTTATACTATTGCATATATTAATTTTACCCTAAATACGCATATATGTCAATCGTTTTCACCGCTTGCGCGCGCGATAGGGGGTGACAGCGTGTATTTATCTTTGCTCAGCCTGTATTTTTTGACGATTTTGCCGTCCTTTTTGACGGTAACAATCCCTTCCGTAACGTAGCCCGTGATAAAGCTTTCGCCGCTTATCTCGTCCGTTTCCGCAATCTCCTCTTGCGTTACGCTCTCGAAAAAGTATTCGTATTCGTTTTCAAGCCCGAAAATTTCAAAAGTCACCTCTTTATCCGTCACGCTCCCGCCGATATAAATTCTGCCCGAAGTGTCGTTGACGATTTTTAGGTCTTGAAGCCCGTAGCTCACGGTCGCGTCGAAAGATTTGTCCACGTAAACGGGCGCGACCGAATGCGGGTGCCGCTCGGCGATTTTAAGCCCCGCGCGCAACGCCGCGTTGTAAAGGGTAGAAGAAGTCTGGCACACGCCGCCGCCAAGCCCGTCCGTCATTTTGCCGTCGATAATGACTTTCGCCGTTTTGTACCCGCGCTCTTCCGTCCGCTCACCCACCGCTTTATTGAAAGAAAGCGTTTCGCCGGGCAGTAAAACCTTGCCGATAACAGAGCTTGCCGAAAGCCTTATATTTTCCTTTCTTTCCGCCGTGCTTAGCGGAAACTTAGTAGTAAAACTCCCTTTCAAAAAGCTCTCCTTTTTAGCTTTTTCAACCGTAAAAGCGGGGTAAAGCGTTATAGTTTTAGCTTCTACTTGTCCGCCGCCGACAGACAAAGCCGTCAGAACGTCTGTTTTGAGTTTATCCTCGTCAATCTTTCTGCCTATCCTTTCCTTTTTATACGAAAACTTATTTTCGTTATTCGGCTTGAACGTGACAACCGCGTCCTCGCACGGCAAAAAGCAGTCCGCGGCGATACCGCTAAGCACTTCGTCGATACCTTTCAGTCTTAATCCGAAAACGGAATTTTCAAGCTCGTCACCGCAAAAAACGTAAGTCTTTCCGCCCGCAACTACCGTGAGCGACGGCGAAGCGAACGAGAGTTTCACACCCCGCCCCGAAGATATAATAAAAGCCGCCGTCAAAAGACAAGCGGCAAAAATCACAATTTTCTTCCGCATAATAGCCCTTTAAAAAGCTTTTCAAGCTTCTTTCTTATTATGCGTTTTCCACCCGAAACTATGCGATAACGGACATATAGCGGCACTTTAGTCAGGCAAGCTTTCTATTTTTTCTTTCAACTCTTGCGCGTTTTCGATGCCTTTAACTATAAACTTTCCGTCGGCAAGGGTGAAACAAAGTTTGTCCTTTTCGGCGGTGACGGCGGAAACGTTGTCGTAAAACACGGCTTTTATTTCCGTTTCGTCGCCGTAATAGATGAGCGCGGCTTTTTTGTCCGTTATCAGGATATAGCCGCTCTTTGTGAAAGCAACCTTTTTCAACACGTTCACGAACCAAACGCCTATCGGCACGAGGTGAACGAAAAGCGCGGCGATAAACAGCAATGCTTCGTAAAGTTTGTTAGCCTTCATTATAACGCCCGTAACGTTTGAGCCGACCATAAACCCGTCAAAGGCAAGAGTAAGCGCGACCAAAATTCCGCCGACTATTACTTCCGCCGTCGGAAAATACGCTTTGCCCGCCTTTTTAGAGTAAAGCACGGTTTCGCCCTCTTTCAAATAATGCTTTTCATCGTATAAAACTTTCATTTTTCTTTTCCTTTTTCAATAATTTTTTATTTAAAGCCCGCCTATAAGTCGATTATCGGCAAGTTTTACTAACTTTCTTTTACTATTTTTCCTTTTTCCACTTCAAAATTTTTATAGTCCGTTCCGACAAAAACTTCCTCTTCGATATGCGTGCAAGTTATTATCGTCTGCACGTTTTCGACGTATTTTAAAAGGCGTTTTTGCCTTGAACGGTCGAGTTCGCTGAGCGCGTCGTCCAAAATTAAAAGCGGGTATTCGCCGAATCTTTCCTTGAAAATTTCAAGCTCGGCAAGCTTTAAGGAAAGCGCGGCGGTGCGTTGCTGACCTTGCGAGCCGTAACTTTTCACGTCCTCGCCGTTTAACGTAATCTTCAAATCGTCGCGGTGGGGACCTACGCTCGTGAACCCGAGAGCCATATCCCTCTCCGTATTTTCGGCAAGGGCGGCTTTAAACTTTTCCTTTATCTCCTCGCGGCTTCCTTTGAATTTTTCGTTTGCCCCCACAAAAATCGACTCTTCGCCGCCCGTCACAGCCTCGTGCGCGGCTTTTGCTTTGGGCGCAAGCTTAGAACAAAATTCGTTTCTGCCCTCTATAACGTCCGCCGCATAATCGGCAAGTTGTTCGTCCCACACGGGCAGGGTGTCGAGGATAAGTTCCTTGTCGCTTTCCTTTAAAAGGTTGTTGCGCTGGACTATGATTTTTTTGTATTTGGAGAGCGAATAAAAGTATCTTCTGTTTAGCTGCGACAAGGCAATGTCCATGAACCTGCGCCTGTCCTCGGGGCTTTCCTGAATAAGCTTCAACTCTCCCGGGTTAAAAAACACGGCGTAAATGTTGCCGAGCAAATCGCCCACGCGCTTTACTTCCGCCTCGTTGACGGAAATCTTCTTTTTTCCGTCGGCAAAAAAGGTAAGCGACGTTTTAACCGAGCCGTAAGCCGAGATAGCCTGCCCGGAAATTTCAGCCTCGCTTTCTCCGTAGCGGATAACCTGCTTGTCCTTTTTGACTCTCGGCGAAAACCCGGTCGCAAGCAAGAAAACCGCTTCCGCGGAATTGGTTTTGCCCTGAGCGTTTCCGCCCGTTATGACGTTCACACCCGCCCCGTAATTAAACTTTTCCGAAGCGTAATTGCGAAAGTTTTTTAAAGTTAAGCTTTCAAGTTGCATTTTTCACGTCTTTTTCAAGCTTTCATTTTTAAAAACTTGATTTTTTTTCGGATATATAATACAATTATATATACTCTTTCGAAAGTTGTCAACATAATTCGCGCTTTTTAATTTTTGCGCACAAGGAAAGTCAAATGGAAAATTACGAAATACTTTGGAAAAACACTTTGGCAGTGCTTCAAAAAACCGTTTCGAACATTACTTACACGTTTATCGAGAAGCACTTAACGGCAACGGACCTTATGTCAAGCACGCTAGTACTTAAAGCCTAAACGGAACACTTTGCTTCCTCGGCAGTGAGAAACAGCGACAAAATTCTCGACGCGTTCGCCGTTGCGAAAACCGGCATAACCGACTTTACCATTTACGTCGGCAATTCCAAAACCCCGTATTTTACTTCCCGCAAACAGCCGGAAGTCTTTTCCGCGCCCATCGACCCTAATTATACGTTCGATTCCTTTGTCGTAGGCTCATCAAACGAACTGATTTACGCTGCGGCTAAGGCGGTTGCGGAAAACCCCGGCGACAGCTACAACCCCCTCTTTATTTACGGTTCGTCGGGGCTTGGCAAAACGCACATAATGCAGGCGATTGCAAACAGCATCAAGCAAAAGAACCCGAGCGCGAACATTTTGTACGCGACTTGCGAACAGTTCACCAACGACCTTATCAACACCATTCGCCTCGGAAAAGCGTACTCGGGAAGCGACGGCGAGGACTTCCGCAAGCGTTACCGCGGCGTGGACGTGCTTATCATCGACGACGTTCAGTTCCTCGCCCGCAAGCAAAGCACGCAGGAAGAATTTTTCCACACGTTTAACGAGCTGTACAGCCGAAACAAGCAGATAGTGCTTTCCGCCGACTGTCACCCAAAGGAAATAGAACTTTTGGAAGAAAGGCTTAAAACGCGGTTTTTGAGCGGGCTTATGGCGCAGGTTTTGCCGCCCGATATCGAAACGAAAATCGCGATACTCCAAAAGAAAGCCGAAAGCAAAAAATACATACTTTCCTTGGAAGTGGCAACCTTCCTCGCCGAAAACAGCGACAACGACGTCCGCTCGCTCGAAGGGCTTCTGACGAAAGTCATTTTCGCTTCGCTTTTAAAAGAATCGCCCATAACGATAGAGCTTGCGCGCGAAGCGATTAACCTATCCAAGCCCGCCGACGAACAGCACGAAGAAGCTTTGACGCCCGACCACATTATCGAAGTCGTTTGCGACTTTTACGGGCTTAACCGAGCCGACCTCATAAGCAAAAAGAAGAAAAAAGAACTCGTCGAACCGCGCCAGATCTGCACGTATCTCATGACGGACCTTTTGTCCATTCCGCTCGTATCCATCGGGCAAGCCATGGGCGGCAAAGACCACACCACCATTATTTACACGCGCGACAAGATTGCGAGCCTGATGAAGAACAACCCCAAAATCGCAACCGAAGTAAACGACTTAAAAAATCTTATCCTTAAAAAATAACTTACTTACGGAACGGTTTTGCCGTTCCGTAAAACACTTAAATTCACGTTTAATCGACTTATATGAAGACTTTTTTTATTGAAGACTACTTTGACGCGGTAGTCGTCGGCGCGGGGCATGCGGGCGTTGAAGCCGCCTTAGCCCTTGCGAAAACCGGAATAAAAACGGCAATGCTTACGCTCAACGCCGACAGCATAGCTTTTATGCCGTGCAACCCCTCTATCGGCGGAACGGCGAAAGGACACCTCGTCCGCGAGCTTGACGCGCTCGGCGGGTTTATGGGGATTGCCGCGGACAAAACGATGATGCAGATAAAAATGCTCAATCG
>CAKQSU010000035.1 GCA_934273135.1 uncultured Clostridia bacterium | reverse complement strand
GCGCGGGGGTGATCCTTTATCGGACAATGTGGTGCTGCAGTACGAGCTCTATTCCCCGCACGCGCGGGGGTGATCCTGGCTACTCCTTCACCGGCACGAAGGTCTATGCCTATTCCCCGCACGCGCGGGGGTGATCCACGGCGGTTCCGGCCGGCAAAGGGTCAGCACAGCCTATTCCCCGCACGCGCGGGGGTGATCCTTGAGCGCAGAAACAGCCAAAGAAAGCGCAGAACTATTCCCCGCACGCGCGGGGGTGATCCCCAAACCACGCAATAACCAGCCCCACGGATACCCTATTCCCCGCACGCGCGGGGGTGATCCCTCGAACATCTCCGGCGGCCTCAGCTCTGCGTCCTATTCCCCGCACGCGCGGGGGTGATCCTGCATACTTGGATGTTTTCTACTTCTTTGTGCCCTATTCCCCGCACGCGCGGGGGTGATCCTGTACACCGGCTCCCGATCGTCTCCGTCCGTCGCTATTCCCCGCACGCGCGGGGGTGATCCTATTGCTAGCCCTGAGTTCAACCGCTTCTAAGTCTATTCCCCGCACGCGCGGGGGTGATCCCAAAGAGGTGATCACATGCCCACGACGGAGATCCTATTCCCCGCACGCGCGGGGGTGATCCTAACCTCCTTTATATCATTAACAAGCAAACGGACTATTCCCCGCACGCGCGGGGGTGATCCCTGTATTTTCACAATCTGAAATTCGACGGCGAGCTATTCCCCGCACGCGCGGGGGTGATCCTCCTGAAAAAGCTTTTGCAAGTCAAAACCATCACTATTCCCCGCACGCGCGGGGGTGATCCCAGCCTTGACCAGTCCGTTCAAGATGGCGCACACTATTCCCCGCACGCGCGGGGGGTAACATGGGCCAAAAATCAAGTGGCCTTTTTCCTGTCTTGTCATGATTTTTCTGGTGTGTTATACTGGAAACGATCATTTGGCAGATCGGGCCACTTGAAGGTGGTTCGTGGCGCAAAGAGGGATCGACGGTTCGCAGGTCTAGGGGTATGGACAGGTGTTTTTTGTCGTGTCGATGTATCCGGCGCAAAGCTGTTTTGCTGTCGAAGAGTATCGTGCTGCTTCCTGCACGCGCGGGGGGTGATCGTCCGAGCCGGACGTTGAAGTCGAGGACGAGGAGCTGCTTCCTGCACGCGCGGGGGGTGATCTCTCGGGAAAAGACGTGATAAAACGACCGATAGCCTATTCCCCGCACGCGCGGGGGTGATCCCACGCGGCCGTCTTTGGCCGTGATGGTGTCGAGCTATTCCCCGCACGCGCGGGGGTGATCCTATGCCGCAGAAAGGCATCATCCGCATTACCAACTATTCCCCGCACGCGCGGGGGTGATCCTGCTCCGGGGACGTTTTCCCAGACCATGTATCTCTATTCCCCGCACACGCGGGGGTGATTGACGGTCTTGGTTCTTGGACACCTCCGCCCGGCTCTATTCCCCGCACACGCGGGGGTGATCCCACCGTTGTGACCGTTACGGCGGACGCACCGGACTATTCCCCGCACGCGCGGGGGTGATCCAAACCGTTGTTTTTCCAGCGGATCACGTGCGGGCTATTCCCCGCACGCGCGGGGGTGATCCCGTCGGTTTTTCCGGTGGTGCTGCCGTTTCGGCCTATTCCCCGCACGCGCGGGGGTGATACCCGCGACACGTCTGTGATAATCTGGAACAACAACTATTCCCCGCACGCGCGGGGGTGATCCTATGGTCAGCCTATAGCAGCGCAGCCACGGGAACTATTCCCCGCACGCGCGGGGGTGATCCCTACGTTTATGCTCCTGTTCCTAGCTTCGATATCTATTCCCCGCACGCGCGGGGGTGATCCCAATCCTCAATGATAAAAGGAACAAGATCACCACTATTCCCCGCACGCGCGGGGGTGATCCTGACTATCGACGAGATCCATGACCTGATCCAGCCTATTCCCCGCACGCGCGGGGGTGATCCTTTGCCCTTGAAAAATCTCTTGCTGTAACTCTTCTATTCCCCGCACGCGCGGGGGTGATCCCCGTTACCGCTCTTGATACCTTCACCGCCAAGGCTATTCCCCGCACGCGCGGGGGTGATCCTCATCAACTTTTTCTCGAAAATCGAGAACTTTTCTATTCCCCGCACGCGCGGGGGTGATCCCAGAAACGGAGGAACCGGGCCGCACGGCCCGGTCTATTCCCCGCACGCGCGGGGGTGATCCTTGTCGATATGTACCGCTTCGGCAAGCTGCTCCCTATTCCCCGCACGCGCGGGGGTGATCCCGCTCAGGATTGCGCGTGGTTCCACAACGGTGGCTATTCCCCGCACGCGCGGGGGTGATCCTATATGGCCCCAGCTCCACGTTTTCCGGCTCGGCTATTCCCCGCACGCGCGGGGGTGATCCCCGCACGACGGCAAAGGCAAACAGGAAGAACCGCTATTCCCCGCACGCGCGGGGGTGATCCCTTGCATACTCACAGAGAACCACCTCCGAAAATCTATTCCCCGCACGCGCGGGGGTGATCCCGATATAAAGGAGGTAATCAGATGATTACATATCTATTCCCCGCACGCGCGGGGGTGATCCCAGTGCTGCTGCGCTGCTCTTATGCCTACGCCTCTATTCCCCGCACGCGCGGGGGTGATCCTCTGCTCGGTCTGCTTATCTACAGTCACACGCTCTATTCCCCGCACGCGCGGGGGTGATCCTGTGCCACTCCGGACGGCCCCCACCACAGGATGCTATTCCCCGCACGCGCGGGGGTGATCCTATCGGAGGGCGCTGCCCGCGTGGCAAAAGTCACTATTCCCCGCACGCGCGGGGGTGATTACTGCCGGACGTAGTCCGGAACAGCGCCCCGGCACTATTCCCCGCACGCGCGGGGGTGATCTTTGCGCTTGCCAGCCGAACGATGCCATCGGGGACTATTCCCCGCACGCGCGGGGGTGATCCCATCCGAGATTGTCTGTATGCCGACACCGACTACTATTCCCCGCACGCGCGGGGGTGATCCGAGCGTCTTGCCCAAGAAAATTTTTATGAGCGACTATTCCCCGCACGCGCGGGGGCCGCCCCGGGGGCGTATATCATCGCAGCGCCCCGGAGCGACTATTCCCCGCACGCGCGGGGGCCGCCCGTCTGGTCAAATCGTGACAAAAAAGCACTCCATTATTGAAAGGAGAGAGGATCGATGCGCAGAAAAGACCGCGAGATCGCCGATATCCGCATGATCGAGCAGATCATTGCCGAGGCAAGGGTCCTGCATTTGGGGATGAACGACGACGGCGCGCCGTATGTCGTGCCGATGCACTACGGCTATCGGATCGACGGAGAGGACCTCACGTTTTATGTCCATTGCGCGAACGAGGGGCATAAGCTAGACTGTCTGCGGAAGGATGACCGCATATTCGTCGAGATCGACCGCGAGCGTGCACTGATCACGGCGGACGTCCCCTGCCGCTGCGGCGCAGCGTACGAGAGCGTCATGTGCCGCGGCAGGGCCGTGATCGTGACGGATCCGGAAGAAAAATGTCGGGCGCTTGCTCTGCTGATGAAAACGCTGACCGGAACGGTGCCCCAGATCGATCGGCACATGGCCGAGGCGGTGACGGTGATCCGGCTGGATGTCCGGTCGACCACAGCCAAAGCGCGTTTTGATGAAAAAGGAGACGACGGAGCGATGACACGTGAGGAAGCGATCGAGGCGTATACGCAACGCTTTGGCGGTTGGCCGCATTTCTTGATGATGGGCGCATCGGATGAAGGCGTGGTCGAATGTGTGAAAGAGGCACTGAAGACCGGCGAGAAGATCAAACCGGTCGAGGGACGCCTTTATTGATCGCGCGTTCGTGCCGTTGCATGTTCGCCCATTTCCGACAGACCTCCTGCTTGACAATGCGTCGCGGGACGGGTATAATATAGACATCCCTATGGGGGCGTAACGGTTTCGACGGGGATCGTGAGATACGGTAAGCGAGTAGCGGCGCCGACCCGCTATAAAAGCGGCAAACTTCAAAGTAAACGACAACACTTCTGTTGCGTTGGCGGCCTAATTAGGCTGCCCGTCTTTACCCGGAGCACCGCGGCCGGGATAAAGGCGTCATTTAGCGGTGAACGTGAACGGCGGGGTGCCACCCCCATCGTCACGGCGTAGTGGCTACCGCAGCGCGCAGCCTGCCGATCGGCGGCGCGTGAGGGGAATCGCAAAAGACCGGCTGCACTCGAAGAAAGTCGTATCAAGTGGTTTTCGGACAGGGGTTCGATTCCCCTCGCCTCCACCATAAAAGGAACATAAAAAAGATATGTTCTGCGAAAACCCCGATTTTATCGGGGTTTTTTGCTGCCCAAATGCCGGGTTTTCGAGATGCATATTTGAAGATGTAAAACCACTGTTTTCCCTTTGGGTGCAGTATCGAACTCCCGTACAACTGAATATTCGCAGACGGCGGACAAGCCAAAACTTGTCCGCCGTTTTGCATTTTCCAAGCCCGAAGTTTTGCAAAAGACTTCGGGCTTTTTCTATTTCACGAAAAAGGAGCGATCAAAATGTACTTCACCAGCAAGCCATCCCTCAACAGCATGGAGGCCATCATGAAGCGACCACCCGGCAGAAATCAACGGGGCGGCGGCAGGCTTCGCAGGGTGTATCCAGTCAGCAAATCGGACTGCGATTGCAAGCTCTGCCTCTACCACAGAAAAAAGAAAGGCTGCTCCATGGAGGTCTGCCCGGTGTTGAATGTCAGACTCACCTGCGGCGCAGCCTCTTTTTATGAAGCCATTCATGCGGCATTTGCCGACGCACGACATACGCCGTTTCAAAGACGGCTTTCACATCTCTACGACAGAAAGGATGATGCCCCTATGATTTTTCAAACCGATCAGCACAGACAGCGTTTCGAGGCACAGAAACTGTACCTGCGAAAGCCAGATCATCGCAGCCTTGCTGTGCTGTATCTTCTGACTGCGGACCACACCTTGTGGTCCAAGACAAGGCGATACTTTTCCAACTGTGGCGAAGTCGATCTGCAGGCAGTACGCCTCGGCGATGTGTCCACAGACTGCTATGCTATTTGGAAAGCGGTCAAGGAATTGCAGACCGGCCAGCGGCAGATATCGCTGTGTGAGCTGGCCGACAGCAGCGTGATCTCAGATCGAGCCTTTCGCCTGATCGTGCAGGCTGTCACAATAGCCCGCTTCGGTGCGGCGGTGCTGAAAACGGAGGTGCGCCATGCTTAAAGCCGTGATCTCGCACAACGAACAGGCCGCCATTGTGGAGCTGCCCATGGATCGCTTGAGTCTGCAATATGAACTGTCGCAGATCGGTATCCGCAGGCTGGCCAAGGACATTCCGATCATGGATGAGGAAGATCAGCCGATCTCCGTCAAGCTCTATTCCGAGGCGGACATTGGGCAAAATCTCGCCGCACTGTTCCGACCGTCCCATTCGCTGGAGGACGCCAATGTATGTGCTCACGCTGTGGTACACGCCAGACCGGAGGTGCAGCATGAGATCGAGCAGAGCATCGTCTATGGACAGTATCACTCGCCGCAGGCGGTTCTGGCGGACATTCAGGCAATGACGGCGGACCTGATCGCCGTAACCGTCAACTACTACTGTCCGCTTCAGGTCCGTATGACGGACGAGGAATACGGCGATTGGTATGAGGTGGACAACGGCCATGCGCTCGACAATGAGCGAGCGATCCGGGAGCTGCTTCAAAAGGAGCAAAACGAGGATCTGAACGATATGGCCGACTACTTCGACGGCAGCGAGTCCGCTAAGGCCAAGATCGTCTCTGCCGTCTGGGATGTGCAGGAGGTCAACGGAGAACTGTTCGGTGTGATCTGTACCGGGCTGCGGGAAGTCCTTTCCCCGGCAGAAGAACAGGAATGGATCGACGAGCTGATCGGGCAGGCAGCAGACGGCTTCGGTGAGGGGCTGGAGCAGCGCCCTATCCGTACTGCCGACGGTGAGATCTATGTTTCCTTCTGGAACAGCGGCAGCGACTACTTCATGGAAAATGAAACTGCCTTCCACCAACGGATGTCTGCCGGTCCCGAACTCGAAACAATGAAACTGGAATGAAAGGAGTCACGACCAATGAACGATCAACTGCGTGAACGAATGAGGACCCACTACCCACCCGGAACACGGGTGCAGATGCTCCGGATGGATGACCCGTATGCACCGGTTCCTTCCGGAACGAGAGGCACGGTGACCCATGTGGACGATATGGGTCAGCTTCAGATGCATTGGGATAACGGGCAGTCCCTCGCCCTGATCCCTGAAGAAGATGTTTTCCGCAAGCTCACGGCGGCGGAGTTGGCGGAAGAACAGACGATACAGGAAGCGCAGGGCTTTGAGATGAAAATGGAATAGGAGGAAGAATGTGTGCCAAACCATGTAACAAATGTGCTGACGCTGCACGGAGAGCCTGAGCAGATCCGAGCCATGCTGGAGGCCATCCAGTATGATGATCTTGGAATCGGCTCAGTAGATTTTAATAAGATCATACCCATGCCGGAGAGCCTGAATATCGAGGCAGGCAGCCAGACGAGTACCGGCCTGAAAGCCTATCAGGATTTTATCGAGGTCTACACCCTCGGCGGAACGATCCATCAGGACGATCTTGAGAACATTCCTCACAAAAGTGAGGACGCTTTCCTTCGGCAGCGCTCGGATATCCGTCCAGAAGAATGGGAACTTGGAAAAGCCGCTTGGAACAACATTCGCCTATACGGAGTACCCACATGGTATGGGTGGCGTAACCATCATTGGGGCACTAAATGGAATTCCTACGGCTACGGTGAGGCGAAAGTAGACTATCAGGATGGGGACGCCCTGAACTTCTTGACGGCATGGTCTGCTCCACACCCGGTAATGGAAAAGCTGGCGGAGATGTTCCCCAATGTGGAGATCGAGCACAAGTGGGCCGATGAGGACATCGGCCATAACTGCGGCAGATACCGCTATCAGAACGGAGTACGAATCGAAGAATGGTTTCCCGAAACAGAGCGGGAGGCCATTGATCTCGGCTGTGAGCTGATGGGGCTGGAACCGCTGGACTATGGACTCGCTCTGAATGCAGCCGGTACAGACTATGTCAATCTGGAGGATGATGAATACGAGAAGATCGAGCTGCTCGGTAAAACAGCACTGTTCTCAAATGCCCGACTGACGGATGCAGACATTCCGGAGGGGCTGTATTGCTACCACCTGCGCCACAGCGATGACGGCGACAAATTCTGCTCCGTAGAACCGAGTGTCGGTGTCAACCATGGTGGCTCTGTGATTCTGAAAGAGCCGCTGGACTTTGGAAAAAGCGAATATATCCCGCTTGACGAAGAAACAAGTCCGAACTTTTCCGGTGAAAGAGAAAATTTCTCCGATTTCCTTTCTGACACCTCCCCGCAGGAGGCCGAGGAAATGAAGCTCTGCTAAAAGTCTAAATCAAAGAGGTCGTTTTGCGTGTATGGATGTTCCGTACATGGAAAACGGCTTCTTTCTGTTTTCTGCGGAACCTTTGTATGCGCAGACGCCTCTACAAAGGAGGTGATTTCATCAACAGCTTTATGGCGTGGGTCGGCGGCAAGAAAGCCCTTCGGGACGAGATACTCGCCCGCTTCCCACGAAACTACAAACGGTATATCGAAGTATTCGGCGGGGCCGGATGGGTGCTGTTCCACAAGCCGCCCGGCAATGATTTTGAGGTGTTCGATGACTTCAACGGCAATCTTGTGAACCTGTACCGCTGCGTCCGGGAGCAGCCGGAGGCCCTACGGGATGAGCTGCGGTATATGCTCAATTCCCGCTTGGACTTCGAGTATATGAAAGGAATGCTGCATTCCCAAGCCGTACTCCCGGATGTGCGCCGGGCCGCCTATTACTATGCGCTGATCCGGTACAGCTATGCAGCCGGGACCTCGACCTTCGGCAGCCAGCCCCATGCCATGTGGAACAACTTTCCGCTGATCGAGTCGGCGGCAGGCAGGCTGCAAAAGGTCGTCATTGAGAACAAGGATTGTGTGAAGCTCATCCGGCAGTATGACCGTCCGGAGAGCTTTTTCTACTGCGACCCGCCGTATTACAACGCAGATCAGTATTACGAGGCGGTTTCCACAGACGGCTTTGACCATGCCGGACTTGCCGATACACTGCTGGGGATCAAGGGAAAGTTTCTGCTCTCGTACAACGACTGTCCTGAGATCCGGGCACTGTATGACCGCCCCGGCATTGTGATCGAGGGCATCTCTCGACTATCCAACATTGCGCAGCGATACGAAAACGGAAAGCAGTACCCGGAGCTGCTGATCTCCAACTACGACACCACAGAGCTGGCCCGATCCTGCGTGCAGCTCACGCTGTTTGACCGGCTGGATTCGCAGGAAATTCTGAATGAAAGGATACTCTACCATGAAATATGATTTTGAACTGATCCCCGTCCCCACTGATGCGCTGGAGGCTGTCGGCATCATCCCCGGCGTTATGGCGGAAGCCTTTGTGGACGGAAAACGCATCGTGAT
>CAKQSU010000034.1 GCA_934273135.1 uncultured Clostridia bacterium | reverse complement strand
CCTTCGCCCGCTCGGCTTTGCCGAGCTTTGTGGAGAAGGGGGACCGTCGTCGCGGCGACGGTGGATGAGGGGATATTCAAGTAAATCGATATTTGCGCCAAAGGCGCAATCGATATGCCGCAAAGCGGCGTGATATTTGCCGTAAACGGCAATCGATATTCGCACGTAAAGTGCGAGCGAAAGATGATTATAAATATTATATAATAATCATCCGCAACTTTCACCTTTCACCTTTCAATTTTCAACTTGCAATTAACTCCACGGAGAAACATATAAAATCATGAAAAAATTCGACACAAAAGTTCAATACTTAAAGTACAAGGTACTCAGGGAAGTCGCAAGGGCGGCTTGGGCGGGAGAACTTGCCGAAAAGGCGATAGATATCCCCAAAATCATTGTTCCCGGCAAAGTGCCTACCATGCGTTGCTGCGTTTATAAAGAGAGGGCTATTCTTTCCGAAAGGGTAAAAATAGCTATGGGCGGCGACAAAACCAACCCCAACGTTATCGAAGTTATCGATATCGCTTGCGACGAATGCCCGATGGGCGGTTACGAAGTGACCAACGCTTGCCGCGGCTGCTTGGCGCACCGTTGCGAGGACGCTTGCCGCTTCGGGGCTATCTCGTTCGACGAAAACCACGTTGCGCATATAGACAAAACGAAGTGCAAGGAATGCGGCGCGTGCGCAAAGGTTTGCCCCTACAACGCCATTTATTCGTATAAACGCCCGTGCGAAACGGCTTGCAAGGTAAAAGCCATTTCTATGGGCGACGAAAAGCAAGCTAAGATAAACAACGACAAGTGCATTTCGTGCGGGGCGTGCGTTTATCAATGCCCGTTCGGCGCAATAACCGACAAGTCGTTTATCCTCGACGTTATCGACATTTTAAAGGGAAGCGAAAACAACACTAAGTACAAATGCTTTGCGGTTGTCGCGCCCTCTATTTCCAGCCAGTTTACTTACGCAAAGCTCGGGCAGGTCATCAAAGGACTTAAAGAACTCGGCTTCCACACCGTTATCGAAGCCGCGCTCGGCGCGGATTTGGTTGCACAAGCCGAGAGCAGAGAGCTTGCCGAAAAAGGCTTTTTAACAAGTTCGTGCTGCCCCGCTTTCGTCGATTATATCAAGAAAGCTTTCCCGCAGCTTGTTCCTTTCGTTTCGCATAACCCGTCGCCGATGACGGCAATTTCCAAGTACATCAAGGAAAACGAAGCTCCTTGCAAAGTAGTTTTCATAGGGCCTTGCACGGCTAAGAAGATGGAAGTTCAGCTCGAATCGGTAAAGCCTTACGTAGACGCGGCTATGACTTTTGAAGAATTGCAAGCCCTTTTCGACAGCAAGGACCTTGACATCACGACCCTCGGCGAGGACGTTTTAGACAACGCTTCCTACTTCGGCAGAATCTTTGCTCGTTGCGGCGGTCTTTCGGACGCCGTGAAAGAGGGGTTAAAGGAACAGAACATAGACTTTGACGTTAAGCCTTGCGCTTGCGACGGCATAGAAGCTTGCAAAATAGCTCTCTTTAAAAAGACCAAGAACATGCTCGACGCCAACTTTATCGAGGGTATGGCTTGTATCGGCGGGTGCATAGGCGGCGCGGGTTGCTTAACGCACGGCGAAAAGAACAAAGCCGAAGTCGATAAGTACGGAAGAGAGGCTTACGAAAAGACTATTTCGGACGCCGTTTCCGTTCTCAAAAAACCGCAATAAGCAAAACTATTTTTCCCGGGCAATTTTCGCTCGGGAAGTATTTTCTAAAAAAATACAGTGTTTTTATAAAAATATATAGAGGTTTGACATGAAAAAAGTTTTGATAGTATCTTCTTCGCTCAGGGCTAAGTCCAACAGCCGCGTGCTTGCGGAAAAGTTTGCGGAGGGCGCGAGGGAAGAAGGCAACGAGGTCGAACTCATTGCGATAAAGGATTTGAATCTCAAATTCTGCATAGGTTGTCTGAGCTGCCAAAAAACGCAAAAGTGCGTTTTAAGCGATCCCATGAATTCGCTGTACGACAAGTTCCAAAACGCCGACGTGCTTGTGTTTGCAACGCCGATATACTATTACGCCGTTTCGGGACAATTAAAAACTTTGCTCGACAGGCTCAATCCGCTCTACACGCGCGACAACAACTTCAAAAAGATTTGTCTTTTAGCTTCCGCCGCGGAGGACAGCGATTCCGCATTCGACGGCGCGGTCAAGGATATTCAGGGATTTATAGACTGCTTCGACGGCGTAAAACTCGGCTGCGTTTTGCGCGGCGGCGGGCTTGAAAACGGCGGCGACGTTCTCTCTTCCCGCTACGTAGAAGAAGCTTATAACCTCGGCAAAAGCGTTTGATTTTGCCAAAAAGAAAGGAAAACCCGCTAATTAAAGCAATAAGGTTGACAAAAAATCAAGTTAGTAGTATTCTTTTATATAGAATTTACAAAAAACACACAAAATTCAACTAAAAAGGTAAAAAACAATGCATTGGGCAGAGAAAATCGCAAGACAACTTATTGAAAGAAACCCGAACAAAGAAGAATACGTTTGCGCCGCGGGCATAAGCCCGTCCGGCAGTATTCACATAGGCAACTTCCGCGACATCGCGACAAGCTACTTCGTAGTAAAATCGCTTAGAAAGCTCGGCAAAAAAGCGCGGCTTTTGTTCTCGTGGGACGAGTTCGACCGTATGCGCAAGGTTCCCGCCAACGTTGCGAAAGTCAATCCCGATATGGAAAAGTATATAGGTTGCCCGTACGTTGACGTAATTAACCCCTTCGGCGGCGAGGAAAAGACTTACGCCGAATACTTTGAAAAGGAATTCGAGCGTTCTATCGTCAAGTTCGGTATCGACATGGATTATCGCCATCAGGCGGAAATGTACAGAAGCGGGAAATATCGCGATTACGTGCTTTTATCCCTCAAAAAACGCAAAGAGATTTTCGACGTTTTAGACTCTCACCGCACGCAGGACGCCAAAGAGGGCGAACGCGAGGCTTACTTCCCCGTCAGCATTTACTGCCCGGATTGCGGCAGAGATACGACTAAAATCGTATCTTTTGACGAAGAAAATATGACTTGCGAGTACGTTTGCGCTTGCGGACACAAAGGAACGTTCGACTTCAAAACCGACTATAACTGCAAGCTTGCCTGGAAGGTAGACTGGCCCATGAGGTGGATGTACGAAGGCGTAGATTTTGAACCGGGCGGAAAGGACCACGCGGCAAAGGACGGCTCGTACGACACCGCAAAGGACGTTTCCCGCAAGATTTTCGGCTACGAACCGCCTATGTTCCAAGGGTATGAGTTTATCGGCATATCGACGTCCGACGCGCAAGCGGGCAAAATGTCCGGCTCTACGGGCTTGAACTTAACGCCCGAAACGCTTTTGAGGCTTTACGAACCGGAAGTTTTGCTGTGGCTTTACGCGCGCAACGAACCGTTAAAGGCTTTCAACTTCTGCCTTGACGACGGCATTTTAAGACAATACTTCGAATTCGACAAAATGCTCACCGAAGTAAGAAACGGCACTGCGAACGAGCTTACCAAGGAGATAATGGAACTTTGCAAAATAGAGGGCAGAGAGGTTAAAACCGTGCCGATGGGGCTTATCGTTCAGCTCGGCTCGGTCGTGGACTTCAACGAAAACATGCTCGAAGTAGTCTTTGAAAAAATAGGCACTCCGTACAAAAAAGCCGACTTTGCCGACAGGCTCGAACGCGCTAAGTTCTGGCTTGAAAAATGCTCGCCCGAAAACGTAAACAAGCTCGGAAAGTATCGTAACTTCGAATATTATTCCACGCTCGACGAAACGGAAAAAGCAGAGATAACCGAGCTATACGGCTACATTGAGCGCGGCGGCTACACTCTCGACGAATTGCAGACCGAGCTTTACGCCATTCCTTTGAGGATAAGAAGCTTAGAGTCCGGCGACAAGGCGGGCAAAGCATTCCAAGGCAAATTTTTCAAAAACGTTTACGAGCTTTTAATAGGCAAAGAAAAGGGACCGAGATTGTATCTTTTCCTTTATGCGATAGAACCCGCAAAATACTTGCCGCTTCTTGATTTTTCTTATCCCGAAACGGAAGAAGAAAAGAAAGCCGCGGAAGAAGAAAACGCGACTGAAGAGGTTGAAGTCAAAAAACAAAAAGTTTACGGCGAACCCGACCCCGTTCAGCCCGTCAAATCCGAAATCGACGTGGACGAATTCTTCAAAGTCGATATGCGCGTCTGCAAGATTTTGAAGTGCCAGGAAATCCGCAAATCGGCTAACTGTTATAAGCTTACGCTCTTCGACGGGTTAGGCGAAAGGGTTATCGTTTCCTCGATAAAGCACGACTACACCCCGGAAGAACTTGTCGGCAGAAAAATCATCGTCATCGCCAACTTAAAGCCCGCGCGCTTTACGGGCGTTACGAGCAACGGTATGCTTATCGCCGCCACCAACACGGCTTGCGGCTGTCAGCTCGTCTTTGTCGACGATATCGTCCCCGAAGGCACGCCGATAAAGTAAGTCAACCCCGACAAAATAACATTAGTTAAAAGTATCGGAAAGCGGATTGCCGCCTTGCCGATACGTATAACAACTCACAAAAAAAAACTCGTCTATAAGTCGATTATCGGCTCATAGACGAGTTTTTTTGCATAAAAAAAGGTTGCAAGCGAACGGACGTTGCAACTATCTAATCAAGTATCTAATCATAATTACGCGATGATTTGATTAGATTTGATTTGATTAGATTTTGTAGGGTTGTCGGCAAAACTTTGCAAAATTAAAAATTTTCGATAACAAAAAATTTACAGATAAAAAAGTCGTTTTTTGAGAATTTAAAGTAAGAATTGCAATGTAAGAAAGTTGTTTTTGCAATTGAATTTAGTGCAAAAAAATGGTATAAGGGAAGTGACGGAGAATTTGAGTTCTATAAAATTGCAGAAAAAACACGGAAAAAACAAGAAAGAAAAATATTTTTACTCCGTTTTTCGTGCCGAAAAACGAGAGGGCAAGCCTTGCGGCTTGCCCCAAAAGAGGTGTTTAAAGGCGCAAAAACGGGGAGGGAGGTATGACATGAAAGAAATCGGTAAGCTATTGCTTTCCGGACTGATTGCCGCAGGACTTTTGTTTACCGCGGCTTGCGCTCCGGAAAAAGAAGACCCGCCTCGTCCTTCGCCCGGCGGTGAAAAGACGACCATTGTCGACGCATACGATAAAGGCGCAAGACCCGACTACGACGGCAAGTTCGATTACAAATCGGGTTACACGCCCTCCGAACCGGCGACCGAGGCAGTCGTTACGATTGCGGAATCTTCTTCGATTAAGTTCAAGGACGGCAGCAAGAAGATGACGCTTACGGTAGGCAAGCTTTTAACGCAGGAGGACTTCGACGCGACCTCGCTCGACGGCAAAAAGATAGGCGGCGTTGCGATTATGTCCAAAACCGAGGACGAAGAGCCGAAAGAATATATTTCCGCTTTCGCTCCGTTAAGCGACTTTGTTCCGACCGCCGCCGTCACGGTAAGCCCGTATTTCGCGCCGGAAAAAGGCGAAAGTCTGCTTTGGGGTTCCAACGGCAAAGATTGGGCGGACAAGATTACGGCAGATTTGCTCATGGAAGAAAAAGCTCTCGTCAACGGCTACATGGGCTTAAAGGTAAGCTACGGAGCGGAGATAAAGAGCGGCGCGTCCATTCGTTACAAAGCGACAATGAACATAAAGCAGGACGAGAGATATACTTTCCGTTATACTTTCGTCAACTACGGCACGGAAGAGTTGAAGTTCAACCTCTACCAGATGAAGGGCGGCAGCAATTACGACGACCCGGAAACGGCAATCGCTTCCGAAGCGATCACGCTTAAAGCCGGCGAAACGAGTAAAACCATAGAGCTTACGCTCACTTCGACAAAGAACGATACAAACTCTTTGACGGGGCTTAGGTTCAATTCCGATATGACTTCCGCGTCCTTCGGCGTTATTATGTCCGTCGAGGACACGACAGAGCGACTCCCTGCCAAGATAACTCTCGATTTGCCGACAGGGTTTACCGTAAAGGATTATAATACGGACGTTTTCACCAACACGCAACTTACTCTCCCCGTGGCGAGCCAAATCGACAACAAAACGGGACACAATCTTCTTTACTGGGCAGACGGCAACGGCAACAAAGTGACTACCGGAACGAAGATTACGGGGAACATGACCATTAAGCCCGTGTTGTCCGAAACGGCTACGATTACTTTCGACTTACCCTCCGGCTTTACCTTGACAGACTTTAAAACGGAAGTAAAAGTCGAAACGGGAACCAAGTTTACTCTTCCCGCGGCGAGCCAAATAAACAACAAGACGGGCAGAAAATTTATTCGCTGGGTAGACGGCAACGGAAACCCCGTAGCCAACGGATTTACGGTAAAGGGCGACTTAACGATTACGCCGGAACTTTCCGCGCCCGCTAAGATAACCGTGTCTTTACCCGACGGGCTTACCGTGAGCAAAGATTACGTCACCGACATTCAGACGGGCGACGTCTTAGTCGCGCCGACTTCCGCTGAGATAAGCGGCGAGATTAAGGACGGCAGAGAAATCGCCGGCTGGTATATCGTGGGCGGCAAGAATACGATTATCACGGACAAGACGATTGCCGAAGCGGAAAAAATAACCATCGCTCCGTACTTTACGAGGGCGGCGGGTACCGTAACGCTCCAAAACTTCGGCAACGCGAACGACGGGCAACCGCTCGTGTTCAGCAACGTTCAAAACTCATTGAAGCCGTTGACCGTTTATGACGGTGTAGAACTCGACAAGTTTGACGCTATTTCTTCAAAATATAAAAACGACACCGTAATAGGCGGCGGCGCAAAAGGCTTTGCCGAACTCGGCAACGTTCTTTCTTACAACGGCACTATGCCCGCCGGCTCCGCGTTCCGTTGCGGTACGATTGTCTCCGACCCGTATAAGAACATACCCGTAGTTGCTTTGGGGCTTGAACATACCTTTATCTATAACTTCCAGAACTTCGGAACGAGCAGAATTAACCTTACTATTCAGGGCGTAAACACCGGTAAGGAGGTCGAAGGTCCGATAAGCGATATTATTCTCGAACCGGGCGAAAGCACCACGATTAAGTTTAACGTAACTTACACGAAAGGTTCTGTCAACAAGAACGTTATAGGCTTCTTCACCGTCAAAGAAGAATTGACGAACATGAAGCTCGGCGTTTCCGTCAACGTTATCTTCGGCAGAAAAACAATCAACGTAAAGACCACGGTGGACAAGGACATTACGCTTTCCGCGCAGTACCTTGCGAGAGTGTATAAGGCGGGCGACAAGCTCGTGCTGCCGACCTCTGCCGACTATACGGACGCGCTTTCCGCCGAAAGAGAAATAATCGGCTGGAAGAACGTCAAGACGGGCGAAACGATTACGGGCGAAGTTATTCTTTCTTCCGATATCGAAATTTCGCCGGTGTTCAGAAGCCTTTTAGCCCCGAGGGTATATCTTACTCTCAAAGCGACCGAAGGATTTACCCTTAAGGACGAATATCTTTTGGTAGAACGCAGAGCGGGCGAAGTACTCGTGCTGCCGACTTCAGCCGACTATACCGACTTACTCTCCGCAAAGAGAAGAGTCATCGGGTGGAAGAACGCTAAAACCGGCGAGGAAATCCCCGCGGGGTACGTTCTCGAAGGCGATCTCGAACTCGTTCCCGTCTTTGAGGATTACGTCGACGTTGCCGTGACGCTCGGAGAGGGCGTAACGTTTAAAACGGGCGAGAAAACCTTGCAGTTGACTGCCGGCTCGGCTTTGCCGGAAATAACCGCTCCCGCAAACTTTAAAGGCCTCTACGTCGACGGCGAAGTGGTTGCCGCGGCAGATTACGTCGTGCCGAACAAAGCGGTAACGCTTTACCCCGTATACGAGGGTATTTCGGGGTATACCTACTTGCCGTTCGGAAGCGGCAAGATTACCGGATATAACAACGACTTAACGCCGGGCAACGATATATATGCGCACGAGGGCTTTGCTTACGAGGGCTTAAAAAGCGGAGGCGGCGCGGTTAAAATCGTGAAGGGCGAGGGCGATTATTACGTCTACGGTTCTTTCGTTAAGGACACCGCTAAAAATTACGCCGGTACGGCAATGAGATTCGACAGCAAATACCAGACCGCGCTTACGAAAGATACCGTTGTGGAATTTTTATACGTTGTCGAAAACAAAGGGACGGCGGAACTTGCTTTAAGCATTTACCAGATTTCCGCAAGCGCGGAATATAAAGCCGCAAGCGGCTATTACGGTTACGAAAGCCGTTACCGCGTGGACGTAAGGCTCAATCCGGGCGAAAGCAAAAAGTACACGGCGCAATACCTTTTAGGCAAAAACGGCAACGCGCTCACTTATATCGTGTTCGAAAAGGATGCGGATAACTTCTCGTTCGGTATAGCCGTTTCCGAAAAGATTATTTCCGACAAGACGGAAGTAGCCGACGAATACAAGAATCAGGCTGCGCTCGACAATATGGCGGCTTTGACTTTTGAAGCGGGCGAAACGGGAATAACGGTAAATGCCGGATACCTTAACAAGTTCAGAGCGGGCAGATTCATAACCGCCCCATCGTCCTCCGACTTCGAAGCAAACGGCGCGACGATTGAAAAGTGGCAGATAACGTTCGACGGAAAAGCTCACGAT
>CAKQSU010000033.1 GCA_934273135.1 uncultured Clostridia bacterium | reverse complement strand
GTATCTTATCCGCGAGGACGATATCAAAAAATGGCGGGACTATAACGACCTTTATTTTATTCAGTGCGCGTGCAAGTTTACCGACACTTGCTCGTCGGAAGTATGCCTTACAAAGGATTCCGAAACCGGTTCCAAAAGGAAAAAAGTTAAGCAAATTATCGCAGATATCGCAAAAGACGACCCGGAAATCATCTACAACATTTTCAAAAGCGTGGAAAACGTAAACTTGAAAACGATAATCGCCTACAAGGATAAATCGGGCGAAAAGCACAACTTCCTCGACGAATATTGAGGTAGGGCTTTCATTCCTTATCCCTATTTTTTGTGTTTCGGGCGGTTTTCAAAACTTTTGAAGTGAAAGTTGCGTAAAAAATTTTGCAAAGTTATTAAAATATGAACACATGTCTTAAAGTTGTCTTGACTAATTAGCACTCATATGGTATACTCTGCTAAAATAAACCAAGTGAGGTTAAAAAGTTATTATGAACGAATTAAGAAAAAGTCTTAACAAATGCAAGTGGGACAGTTACATTATAGCTATCCTTTCGGTAGTGGTGGGCGTTCTCGCAATCATTTTTCCGAACGAAACGGGCGGTATACTCTGCATTGTCGCGGGTGTGGCGTTGATTGTCGCCGGCGTTGCGATGTTCGTCAGATTTTTGGCTTACGGCGGATTTTTGTTCGGCGGTTACGCGCTCATTCTTTCGATAACCACAATCGCTCTCGGCGTGTTCTGCCTTACGTTCCCCGAACTTATTAAAGGCATTATGACCGTGCTTTTCGGTATATTCATAATCGTCGATTCGGCTCAGGCTATGGCTGAAAGTCTGGAAGTATCCCGCGTGCATATGCCTGGTTGGGTTTGCATGTTTATTCTTTCTCTCGTCACGGCAATGCTCGGCGTTTGCGTAATGTTTTCGAGTTTTGACACCGTTATGATTTTTGCGGGCATTTCGCTCATCGTTGACGGCGTAAGGAACTTTATCACGACAGCCGTGTTCGCAAGCAAGGTCAGAAAAGCCCGCAAAGAGCTTGGCAAGTACGCCGGCAACGGCTACCTCGGCGACGGCTCAGAGGAAAACTAAATCATATTGAATTTACTTTAAAAGTCCGCCTATAGGTCGATTATTCGATGTTTAGGCGGAGTTTTTTTGCGTAAAAAAACTTGTTGAGAGTAAGCAAAAAGCCGAAAGTATAAGCTAAACTTATATATGCACATAAAAAAAACGAATAACCATAAAAGCGGATAATGCGGAATTTGGTTTGACAAAATATATAATATAAGGTATCATAAACTTGAACACCGCAAATACTCCTTTAAGGAAAATTCAAAAATGAAACATACAAAAACAAAGAAAACACTTGCGATTTTTATATGCTTAACAATAACGCTTTTTGCGGCGTGTTTTGCCGCCGGGTGCGAAGGCAGGGCTTACACGCTCAAATTTTACCCCGATGAACTCGGCATTGCGGCGATTACGGCAAAGGCGGGAGAAGCAATCGTTCCGCCCGTAGACCCCGTAAAGGACGGTTATGTGTTTATGGGCTGGTATACGAGCGAAGATTTTAGCGGAGAAGCCGTTAATCTCCCTACCGTTATGCCCGAAAAAAACATGAGTTTTTACGCTAAATTCGAAAAAGACGGTATGGCTGCGGTTACCGTCGATATGGGCGGCGTGGGCGAGAACAAGCAATTCAGTTTGCCGATAGGAACGCCCGTTCTCGCGTACTTACGGGAAAACGTAAACACTTCTTCGGACAAGGCGACATTCGACGGGTTTTTCGTCGGTTCGGTCGCGCTTAAAGATACGGCGCGGCTGACGGGCAAGGGGCTTAAAGTAAAAGCCGAATGGCTTGTCGGCTATTCGCTTGAAGTTTACCGCGAAAACTTAGCCGGCGAATTCGTGAAAGGCGAAACGGTCAATCTTTCCGCCCGGCTCGGCTCTACTCTTTTCGTGTCGGAAAACTACGGCGGAACGGGCTATACCCCGGACGAAAATTTTGTTGCCCCCACGCTTGTTCTCGGCGAAAATAAAGTAAGAATAGATTATTATCTCAACCGCTATATCGTCCGCTATGTTTTTGACGAGAAGGACAAAGAAAGCGGCATGCGCGACGTTACGATTAAGCATGGCGAAACGTACGCGATAGAAGCTTGCTCTTACGAAAAACCCGACAGACGGTTTTTGGGTTGGAGCGACAAGGCGGGCGGCGGCGTTTCTCCGCGTTACGCCGTCGGGCAGAGAAGTATTCCGAACGATAATCTCTTTTTATACGCCGTATGGCAATACGCTTACACAAGCGGCGACGACGTTATTTTTTATTCTCCCCATTCGTCCGTCGTAACTCTCGTAAAGGACGGAAAAGAATATGTAAGCGAAGTGCTTTCTTCTTCCGGTTTTGTGTTCGACGTTGACGGAACAAAGGTTTACGCTAAAATCGAAAACGAAGAAAAATTTGAATTTAGATATCGCGACGAGCTTTACGGGACGTACGTTTACAAGGATTACGTTACCGGGGAATATTTTAAGAACAGGCTGATGCAGATTGACGGGTACGGCTACGCGAGCATTAACGCCGTGGATATCTCGGGCGGCATTACCGCCGAGAGGTTCGGAAAATATTCCTTAACCGAGAAAAACGACTATTCGTTTATCTATTACGACCCCGTCACGGGCTTGCCGCTCATCGACTCGTCGGGCAACGATATCGGTTGTTATTTTACGGTCGAAGAGTATACGGCGGTTGAAAACATAACCGGCGCGTTTATGGTTCAAGGCTATGAAAGCGGGAGCTTTATGGGTTACTCTAACGGCGAAATGCTCTCGGAAAAGCTTTTGCTCAGCGGCTACGGCTACGCTCGGCTATACTCTCTCGACCCCGCAAGCGGTGTTTCGTCTCTCGTTGCGGAGGGGCGTTATTCCGGCACCGACGATTACGCCGGTTATTACGGAGAATGGCGGTTTTCCTCCTCTTTACTTACGTTCAAATTTATTCTCAACACGCTTACCGTCAACAACCGGACGTACCTCGTGTTTACGGAGTTTTCGTCCGAGCTTTACGGCGAATACAAAAACGGCTCGTCCTCGCTTTATCTCGACGGTTACGGAAGCGCGGCTTACACCCTTGCCGGAGGGCAGACGCTGACGGGCTTAGTCACGCGGACGGGCGACACCGTGATTTTCCGTCCTTATAATGAAAGCGGAGTTACGGGCAGCGCAACGTATTTTAACCTCGATACGGCGAACAAAACGTTCACGTTGAACGATACGGGTTATATCATAACGGGCGGCGCGCTCACTAAATACGACGGAACTTCCTCGGTGGTGGAAATCCCCGAAACCGTTACGGAAATATCGGAAAACGCTTTCCATTATTCATATTTGAAAGACGGCGTAACGATAGTTTCGGCAACTATCCCCGCAAGCGTTAAAAAGATAGGCGCGCGCGCGTTTGAAAACAATTCGACGTTGCGCCGCATATATATGCTTTCTTCCGTTCCTTGCGAACTCGGCGAGAAAGTTTTCGATTGGCCGGGCGGAGATTTTTGTATAATCGTTCCCGACGAAGCCGTTTCGGCGTACCGCGCGGCGGCGGGCTGGAACGCTTACGCAAAGTATATCTTCGGCGAAAACGAAATTGCGAATAAGCCCGAATTCGAAGTGGAAAACGGCGTGCTTGTCCGTTATAACAAAAAATCGGACGGCGATACCGTCACTATACCCGATAACGTTACGGAAATCGCCGCAAAAGTCTTTAAAGGCATCGGCGGAATAAAGACGATTGACCTGAACAACGTCGAAAAGGTCGGCGAAGAGGCGTTTGCCTATTGCGCGGACTTGACGACGCTTGTTTCCGAAAAACTCAAAGAAACGGGCGCGGGCGCGTTTATGGAATGTACCTCGCTCGCAGTCGTCAATCTCCCTGCGATAAAACTCATAGGCGCATCTTCTTTCTCGGGTTGCATGAGCCTCTCAACCGTAACTCTCGGCGAAAACCTCGAAGAAATCAAGGAAAAAGCTTTTTCCGAATGCGCTTATCGTTACACCGTCGAAAACGGAACGGCAACGGTGACACCGTTCGACTTGCAAATAGTCTTAGAGGGCGTAAACGCTCCTAAAATGGGCGAAAAAGTCTTTTACGGCGGCACGCAGGCAAGGATAAAGGTCAAGGACATATCCGTCGTTCTCGCTTGCTATAATTCCCCGAGTTGGAAAAATTACGCGACTTATCTCATAATCGATTCGGGAAGCGAAGCGGGCGTTTATTACGACAACCAAAACCTGCTTACTCTCGTCATAAACGGCAGAATGGTTGTGTTCGGCATGTATATTTGGCAGTATTCTATCGACGGCGAAAACATCAGGATTTACGCTTTCGATAAGGAAGAAGGCAATTATAATATGGTAGACGGCACCATAAAAGACGGCGTTATCTCTCTCGGTTCGGGCGAAAAACGCAACGTTTTCGTCAAAGATGGAAAGACCGTGACGTATACGAGCTTAGAGGGCGACGAGCTTTCCGTTTTGCTTAAAGGCGGCACGCAAAACACGTTCTCGATAACTTACGAAGCGACGTTCAATAACGAAGAAATCAGCCTATATGTCGATAATCGCAACATTTACTTTGAAAAAGACGGGTACAGATACTTTGTTACTCTCACCGCCGATTACGGTTTTTCGTTCACTAAGTCGCTTATCGCGTACACCGTCAAATACACGGCGGCGGACGGAAGCGAACTTAACGTAAAGTACGCCGACACCCCTATGGTTACGGGTACGATTAAAAACGTGGGCGGAGAAGAACGCGTTTCCACGACCGAGGGTAGCTGGACAATTACGTTTGTCGGCGAAGCGGAAGCGGAAATAACCGTCATATGGAGGACGGACACCTATCTTGTAAAAGTAACTTTTGTCGGCGAAACGTTTACTTACACCGCAACGCTAAAAGAAAGAAACATAAACCTTATAGATTATACGGAAAGCGGCGAAAAAACGAATTACCGCGTTTTGGTTACGCTTGACGGCGAGGGAAATATCATTAAAATGGTATTGAGAATAAACAATGAAGATAATGTACCTAACGATATTTCTTCCACGCCCGAAAAAGAGGGTGACGGATATCTATTTATCGTGAGCGACGAAAATTCGCCTTACTACGGAAAGTATCACGTTAAAATCGATATCGAAGCTCAAAAATGCTCGGTAACGCAGGAAAAAATAAAGTAAAAAACTCATTAAAATCAAAAAAATGCGGGCAACCCGCAAAAAAATAAACGGAGGAGACCATTTATGAAAAAATTAGCAACACTCATTCTTGCGCTCGTTCTCGTTTCCGCTACCGCCTTAGCCTTTACCGGCTGTGACATTATGGTAGTCGGCTACGAAGTATCTTACGCAAGAGGAAACGAAGCCGCAACAGGCGAAGTCCCCGCCGCTAACGAGTATTCGTCGGGCGCAAAGATTACGCTTGCGGAAAACCCCTTTACGCTTGAAAATTACGTTTTCGGCGGTTGGACCGACGGCAAAGAGACTTATGCCGCAGGAGCGGAATACACCGTTCCGTCCCGCAAGGTAACATTGAGCGCGGTGTGGAAAAAAGTCGAATACAAGCTTGATTTTGCTGCCGGCGCGGCAGACGCCGCGGGCGAAGCCCCTTTGGCGACTTCTTGCGCTTGGGGCGAAGCGGTAACTTTGCCCGAAAACACTTTTGTGTATAACGGCTATGCGTTCGTCGGCTGGACGGACGGGAAAAAGACTTACGCCGCGGGCGACGAGTTCGTTATGCCGCTTGCCGCCGTCACTCTCACCGCAGTCTGGGAAAAGGCGTTTACCGTTCGCTTTTTAAGAGGCGGAGAAGAAATCGGCATAGAAACACAGTACGTTGTAAACGGAGGTGTTGCCGTAAAACCCGCAGACCCGACAGACCCCGCAAAAACTTTCCGCTATTGGGAAATCACCGACCCCGAAACCGATGAATCTTTCGAATATGATTTTTCAACGCCCGTTACTTCGGATATAGTGCTTGAAGCCGTGTTCCGTATCGTTGCGAGTTTTGAAATCGGAGAGGGTGCAACCGGTACTGCTCCTGCCGCACAGGAATTCAAAACCACGCCGAACTTCTTGAAGCCGTTCGTTTTCCCCGCAAAGACGGATGATATGACAAAAGAGGGTTATGTATTTATCGGGTGGACTGACGGCGAAGGAACTTACGCTGCGGGCTATTCTGAATACACGCTTGACAAAAGCACTGTTTTCACGGCTGTTTGGGCTGATAGATATACGATAACTTTCAACCCCGCAAACGGCGAAGAAAAGTGGACTGTCGAAGTTCAAATAGGCGACACGCTTGAAAAACCGGCAACAGACCCCGTTAACTCTAACGGAAAAACCTTCCGTTACTGGAAGAACGGCAATAAAGAGTATAAATTCGGTTCTGCGGTTACTGCTAACTTTGAATTGACAGCGGACTATGCCGCGCTCGTTTCTTTCGACCTTGGCGAAGGCATTGAGGGCGAAGCTCCCGCTCCCGTTTGGGCGACAGGCTATTCCGGCGCAATGCTTCCTAAAACCGTGCCGACAAGAAGCGGTTATGCTTTCAAGGGTTGGACGGACGGAAAGGCAACTTATCAACCGGGTGCTAAATATAAAACGAGCGTCAGCGTAACTCTTACGGCTGTATGGTCGGATAAAGCTACCGTTTCTTATGTTGCGGGAGAAGAAAGCGCAACAGGCACCGCTCCTGCAAGCGTCGAAGTGAAGATGGGCGAAAAGACTGTTCTTCCCGCAAACACTTTCACGGTCGCGGGTGCAGAATTCGTAGGTTGGAGCGACGGAACGACTACCTATGCGGCGGGTGCCGAATACACCGTTAACGGAGACGTAACCTTTACGGCGGTTTGGAAAGTCGTTTATGCTTATGCCTATGATAGCAACTATACGATGCAATTGGTTTTACCCGATTCTCGCGACGGAAGCTATGATGACGGATATATTATAATTGATTTTGAAACTTTTGATATGATTTCGTTCTCTTATACCGTTTCGGGGACGGCGCTTAAAATTACAATCGATTCCGCCGAATTCACGGGAACGGTAAGTAACGGTGTCGTTAATATCACTATCGTGTATAAAGGAAAAACACATATTTTTAATCTTGCCGGTTAAACTAATTTGCAAAAAAAAAGCGAGGGGTGCGGAAAAATCCGCACCCCTCGTAATTTTTCTTGTTCTCAAATTATTGACAATAAATCGATATTTATAGTCGTTAATTTGAATTTCGCCGTTAAAAATTTTTAGCGACAAAACAAAAAAGTTAGCCGATAAGGACTAACTTTTTTCTGCGCCGCTAAAAAAATCACATCATTTTGTTTTCGTCGTTTTTTAGAACGGCGTTTTCTTTTTTTTCGTTCTTTATTTCCCATTGAATGAGGAAGGTCATCGCCGCGCGCATTAAGATTATCGCGCCTAATATTACGAGTTCTTTCCATTCGCGCACAACAACCGTTCTCAAAAGCTCGCCGCCCATTTTGAATTCGAGCGAAAGGGCGATGCCTTCGGCTAAGTCGAGCCTTAGTCGAGGGGTCTTTTTGAAGAGAGCTATTACGGATTTTACTATCGTGTACACGAGTACGCTCACGCCCACGAGTTCAATAAAAAGTATGCAGTAGTTGACGATTAAATAAAAAATTTCTTCTATCTTAGCGTATAATTCCATTTTTGCCGCCCGTATAATCCCGTACAATTAAGTTTAAAACGATTATACTCCGTTTTTTCTAATTTGTAAAGCGTTTGGTTAATGTAAAACCACACTAAAAAATCAAAGGTTGATTTTTCCGCATTGTTGCAAGGAATTTTTATACGGTTTGCACCTTTTGGCACGTTTTTTGACGAGTTATTTGCACCTTTTGGCACGTTTTTTAACGCATTGTTTGCACCTTTTAAGCCTTTTTTGCGCAAGTTGTTTGCACCTTTTGACGTTTTTTTGTGAAAGCTAATCGCGTTTTCTTAATACTTTTGCCGTTAAAAAGCAAAAAAGAAAGGAAAAAACGGGAATAAAAAATGCTTTACTTAAAATAATCTTCGTCTAATTTTTATTTTCGGGGGTAAGAGCGTTGACTTTTAGTTTTGTTTTTCTTATAATTTTATACGGTGAGAAAATAAGCGCAGGCGATAACAAAGCAAAAGCGTTAAACATATAAGAACAAGTACATAACTAAAAAAAGGAAAAATTCCTACAACATTCACACTTTTTATTGAGTCATACAGGAGATATATGCAAGAAATTTTGCTGTTTTTCGCTAAAGTGTTTGCCGGTACGGGGGTGTTTTTGATCGGCGTAAGTCTGCTTACGTCCAACATAGAACAGCTCGCGACGGGCGGAATAAAAACGCTTTTCAACAAGACGGGCAACAAAAAGCTTGTCAACGTCGGAATAGGAACGATTACGACCGCGCTTATACAAAGTTCGGGCGTTACGACCGTTTTGATAGTAGGTTTTGTAAACGTCGGCTTAATGAGCCTGCAACAAGCCGCCGCAATGATAATGGGCGCGAACATCGGTACGACGATTACCGCGCAGATAGCGGCGCTGAGCGAATTCGATTTTACAAAGTATATTCAGATACTTTCGTTTGTCGGAATAATGATGGCTATGATAGCCAAGCGGGACAATATTAAAAAGATAGGGCATATCCTTGCTGGGTTAGGTCTTGTTTTTATAGGGTTATGGATGATGAGTTCGGCGATGAAAGAAAATCAGACGCTCGTTCAGCCGTTTTTGGAATCGATAACCAACCCGTTTTTACTCTTTTTGGTAGGCATAGTATTAACCGCGCTCGTTCAGTCGAGTTCGGCTACTACTTCTATAATTATAGCTATGGTGAGCGGCGGGCTTACGATAGGTTCGGGCGGAAACGAAGTGTTGTTCTTCATTCTCGGCACAAACATAGGCTCGTGCGTAACGGCGATGATGTCCACGATAGGCGCAAGCACCAACGCGAAAAGGGCGGGCGTTATCCACCTTTTGTTCAACACCCTCGGCTCGCTTGTGTTCTTCTGTATTTTAATACCTTTCCCGAAGTTTATGGAAGCGACGTTTAAGTCCTGGTTTGCCGTCCCGGCAACTCAGATTGCAATGTTCCACACGTTCTTCAAC
>CAKQSU010000032.1 GCA_934273135.1 uncultured Clostridia bacterium | reverse complement strand
ACCTCCTGTGCGCCGGGCGGAGGCTATACGGCGCGTTCCGGAACTTCGATGGCAACTCCGTTTGTGACGGGGAGCGCGGCACTTCTGATGGAATGGGGGATTGTGCGCGGAAACGATGCGTACCTGTACGGAGAAAAAATAAAGGCGTACCTGATCCGCGGAGCGCGTCCGCTCGGAGGAGGAAGGGCTTCTGGTCTGCTGCAGGAATATCCGAATCCGCAGGTGGGGTGGGGAACTTTATGTTTGTCGGACAGTCTGCCGGAGTAGGGAAAACGGGAAGAATTGCGGAAACGCAAAAAAAGATAACATGAAAATTGTGCAGTATTGCGAAGAAAGATAAACAAAATATAAATTTATTGTGAAAAATAAATGAAAAAAATAGAAGTTCATGTTATACTTTTAACAAAATAACAAAACCATACAGCGTGTATTGTATGAAGATGGTTGGGGGAAAGGAAACATGATGGAACAAAAGAAGACCCGGATACTGGCGGTAGCCGGAAAAGGCGGTGTAGGGAAGACATCGATCGCGGCGACCATTGTCCGGCTTTTGGTGGAGTCACATCCCGACAAACGGATTCTGGCAATCGATGCCGATCCGGCGGTGGGACTCTCCACGGCGCTTGGAATTGAGGTGCAGACCACGGTGGATGACATCCGCAAAGCCGTTGTCGAGACGGTGGAGGACGGTGATACGAAGAGTGCCATGGAACTTTTGGGAGAGGCAAGATACCGCATTTTTGATGCGCTGATGGAGACCGACGGCTTCAGCTTTATCGCAATCGGACGTCCCGAGTCGGCAGGGTGTTACTGCAAGATCAACTCCTATTTAAAAGAGGTCATCAGCATCCTGTCAGAGAATTTTGATTATGTAGTGATTGACGGGGAGGCGGGGATTGAGCAGATCAACCGCCGCGTGATGGAAAAAGTGACCGATCTGCTGTTGATCACGGATTCCAGCAAGAAGGGAACGCAGGTGATCGCGACGATCAAGAAAGTGGCGGACGAACTGGTCATGTACGACCAGGTGGGCATCATCGCAAACCGGCTGCCGTCCATGGAGGTGACGCAGTACATGGACACGGGAGATATTCCGGTGCTGGCGTGCATTCCGTCGGACGCCTCGCTGGCGGAGTTTGACTTAAAGGGCGAGAATGTATTTTATCTGCCGGGCGATGCAGCGATTGTGCAGGGAACCAAGGACGCGCTGAAAAAGATCCGGGTGATCTAGGAGGCGCGAATCAACCAGAGAAAAGAGAGGATCTATGAAAGACTTAAAGCATCTGTATTATTTTGAAAAATTATTGGAAGATGCCAATAATGAGCTGGTCCGCAAAGCGCAGGGCGAGGGCAGAAAGTGTGTTGCCACCGTCTGTGAAAATGTGCCGGAGCCGCTTTTAAACCTGCCGGGAACATTTTCCGTACGGCTTCGTGCACCGCGCACGGGCTCGATGGAGATGGCGACGTATTATCTGACCAGCTTTTTATGTGAGTATACCAGAGCGCTCTTAGAGCGCGCCATTGAGGGCGGTTTCAACTTCGCGGACTGCATCATCTGTCCGGACGGATGTTCCATGTTGAACCGCTGTGTGGAGAATATGGAGCTTCTCCGCACGATGGACAAGGAACATTTTTTCTATCAGTATATGGAGATTCCGATGAAGGCGGACGACAACGGTCTGAATCTCTATACCTTACAGTGCAAAAACCATATTCTGACACCGCTTCATGAGACGTTCGGGATCGACATTTCGGATGCAGCGATCCGTACGGCAGTGGCAGAGCACAACCGCGTCTGTCAGCTGATCCGCGAGATCGGCGAATTCAGAAAGGAAGAGTACCCGCGGATCACAGGATATGAGTATCATATCATCACCATGGCAACCTACGTGGCGCCGAAGGATCTTTTGATCGGAATGTTAGAGGAGACCTTAGAGGAGTTAAAGGAGCGTGTGCCGGATGAGAAAAATCATTACCGCGCGAGAGTCGTGCTGGTCGGCTCCGAGGTGGACGATATGGATATGGTGAAGCTCATCGAGGAATCCGGCGCCTATGTGTGCGCCGACCGCTTCTGCTACGGATCTTTCCCGGGACGCAATCCGATCGAGTTAAACGACAGCGAGGATGCGCTCACCCAGATCTGCAGGCAGTATATGTACCGCGGACAGTGCCCGCGCTATATGAATCAGGACAAGATCCAGGGACGCCGCAGATATGTGGATGAGCTGGCGCGTGAATACCATGCGGACGGTATTATCTATGAGCAGATGAAGTTCTGCGATCCATGGGCGTACGAGCGCATGGTCGGCACGCAGGTGCTGCGCGCCGAGTACCATTATCCGGTACTGTCGGTGGACAGACCATATGCCGTCGGAAGCTCCGGTCAGCTACGCACGCGCGTGCAGGCTTTTGTGGAGAGTGTTGAGATCAAGAAAATCCAGGGAGGTGCACGCTGATGGGAAAAGAAGTCGGAAGTGAGAAGCTGGGAAGCTTTTACACAGATGGAAAGGTGAGAAGCCGCAGAGAGTGGCGCGGTGTGGCAGACACCTTTTATGATTATACGAGATGGCTGCACATCATGGGAGTGCTCACAAAGTTTATTGTAAAACCGCGGAATATCAAGGCATTTTTCCGTTACCGGTGGATGGCAAACTATCTGGCGGCGCCGATGATGGTGGACCGCCATATGCAGGGATTAAGAGGAGCGCAGCTGCGTATTGCCCATACCGAGTTTGATCTGGTGCTTGAGGATGTGGCGAAGCTTCTGGACAACCTGTTCCGTGGGGACAGAAGAATCGGCAATGATGAGGAACTTTCCAAGAAGGTCGTCCTGATGGATGAAAACGAGATGACGGCCGTCATGATGGGATTCCCGAATCTGAAATGCCTAAGCCGTGAGACGCCGGCGGTGTACGTGTCGGTGCTTTTAAACCAGTTTGCGGCGTGCCACTACATCGATGTGGCGCAGGAGTTCGGACTTTCCGGCGATGTCTGTCCGATGCCGGAGGCGGAAGCCGGCGTATCGATCGACGATGATTTCCCGGTGCTCGGCGCCTGTGCTATTCAGTGTAATACGACCTGCGACGGTTCCCTGATGGGCAACGGTGTTATCTCCAAGCGTCTGGAGCTGGAGGATCAGATTCCGTGCTTCCAGCTGGCGGCACCACTTCGCCACCGCGAGGACGACGTGCAGGAATACGCGGCGCAGGAGATCCGCAATGCGATCAAGTTCATCGAGGAGCACACCGGGGAAAAATGGGACTGGGATTACTATTTTACCTGTGCGAAGCGCGTCAACGAATCGACCCGCCACCGCATGGACTGGCTGGATATGAACAAGACGGATTATCCGCAGGTGTTCGGTTCCAACCTGGCGCTCTACACGGAGACCAACTATATGGCGATCTGTGGAAAAGCACAGGAATTTGTGGATGCTGACCGCAAGATTTCGGCACTCGCAGAGAAAGCTTACAAGAATAAAAATATGGCGGCAAAGGAATACCGCCACCGCGCGATCGTGTGGGGCGTGCAGTCGCATTTTTATATGGACTTCCTGCTCTGGCTGCAGAACTGCTGGGGAATCCTGCCGCTCACAGACATGCTCTCCATGGTATCCACCAAGATTATCTCCGAGGATGACAAGGAGCAGGCCATCTACGATATGGCATGGCTGACAGAGAATATGATCATGCGCAACCGTACCCACGGCGGATACCGTGTCCTGCTCGATGAACTCTGGGAGATCTGTGAGGAGTTCCGTGCGGACACCGTCATTCTCTGGGAGCACATGAGCTGTAAGGCGCTCGACGGTATGCACGGTCAGTTCGAGGAGAAGGCGAGAGAAAAAGGCATCCATCTGATCTGGGTAACGCATGACCTGTTTGACCCGCGCGTGGTGTCCAGACAGGGAATCCGCGATCAGGTGAACCGCTACATGCGTACCGTATTCAGAGAGGAGCCGGTCGACCCGTCACTCGAGGTTTTAACGGATGAACATTCGTGGTAAGATCCGTGGTGCACGGAAGAGAAACCGGTGTGAAAAAAGCAGAAAAAGGGAGGAAAACAAATGAAGTATTTTGGCGGATGTGATTCCGGCAGTACCTATACAAAATGTGTAATTATTGATGAGACCGGAAAAATGGTGGCGGATGTGACGCTGCGGAGCCGTATCAACGCGGTCTTAAGCGCGGAGGAATCCTTAAAGCAGGCGGTAGCGCAGGTGCCGGAGTTAAACAGTGCAGAGGATCTTACCTATCTGGTCGGAACCGGATACGGGCGCAACAAGGTGCCGTTTGCGGATGAGAACATTTCGGAGATCAGTTGCCACGCCATGGGCGTGCATGTGGCGGACCCGAGCGTGAAGGCGATCATCGATATTGGCGGACAGGATGTCAAGGGAATCGCCGTGGATGCGGACGGCACGGTATTGAACTTCGCGATGAACGATAAGTGTGCAGCGGGAACCGGACGCTTCTTTGAGGCCATGGCGCGTGCGTTTGAGATGGATCTCTCGGAATTTTCCAAGCTGTCCTTACAGGCGAAGAACGTGATCCCGATCACGGCGCAGTGTACGGTATTTGCAGAGTCCGAGGTAATCTCCCTGGTCGGAGAGGGCAAGCCGATGGACGAGATTGCGGCGGGAATTGAACTCTCGGTAGCAAAGAGATGTTTCGTTATGTCCAAGAAGGCCGGAGCGGTGGACAGCATCACACTCACCGGCGGATGTGCGAAGAACGAAGGACTGAAGGCGGCGATCGAGAAAGTGCTGAATCTAAAGGTGATCGATCTTCCGATTGACCCGCAGCTGATGGGAGCGCTCGGCGCGGCAGAGTATGCACGTCAGAAGGGTATGGCACAGTAAGAGCGGACAGGAGGAAAAAGATGGGAACATTTTTACATGTACTACTAATCATTGCAATCGTTGTGGTCTGTCTGTTTGTGCTGTCGTTTCTGGTGTATTTTTTCAATCTGGACATGAAGCTGACGGCAAAGCTTGCGCCGTTGTTTGAAAAACATTATGACAAAATAGACAGGGATAAACATTTGTGATGGGAATGAAATTATATGACGAGACGATCCGGGCATGCCGCAAGCTGCTTGAGGAGGCCGGTGCGCGGGCGCTGCCGCTCGGAGACGGCGGCTGGCCGGATGTGTCGGACCGCAGCATGATCCTGCGCAGTGATATGGCATACGAGCTGGGAAGTGGTCAGCTTCCGGCGGTCGGTGCGACGATTGTCACCGCAAACGAGGCACTTGTCCCGGCGGATGCGCTGTCTTTGATCGGCAGTGATCTGCCGGAAATAAGACAGGATTCGCCCTACGCGCGCGTTGCGCTGGTGCGGGTCCGGGAAGACATGCTCGGGGAGGGCGAGAAGCTGTACCGCGCGATCCGGGAACTGGAATACACCAGGTATCATTTTTATCCGGAAGGCTTTATGATGCGTGTGTCGGCGGCAAACCAGAAGGAGAGTGTGCGGATCGGGCGGGAGGCTCTCTCATGCGGGCTTGATTTTACAAAGACGGGAAACCGTATGATCTCTGCGTTTCATAAAAATCCGGCGGTGGAGGCGGTCAGTCTTACCTATGTCACGGAACAGGAGTTTGACTACCGCGCGCTTCTGGGGTATGTAAAGGAAGCGGAGGAGATTACAAAAACGATAGATCACATTTTAAAGAATGTGATGATGGACTGTACCGCATGCAGCCTGCAGAAGGTCTGTGATGAGGTAGAGGGATTAAGGGAACTGCATTTTTCAAATAAAGGATAAGGGGAAACAGGAGGAAGAAACATGGCATTTGATATGGAGCAGTACAACAAGTGGCCGGCGAACCACAAAAACGACAAGGAACCGAGCAAAAAGATCATTGCGCTCGGCAAGAAGATCACCGATGTGGCAGGACACATGATCGGTGGCGTGAAGGTCGAGGATCCGGAGTATTGGGGTCTGGCGGAGATCATCACGGAAGAGATGGCGGATGTCGGACTGAAGATGAAGAAGAGGACACCGTACACGTTTGCGGAGATGTGCAAGTTGAACGGCATCACGAAGGACGGGGAGGAAAAGTTTCAGAAGCTCTTGGACGAGATGAGTTACATCGGCCTGCTCGAGTATGATTACGGATATCACTACGATCACAACGGACGCACCAAGGAGCAGACGGAGCGCAGATATATCCTGCCGATGTTCGTACCGGGATCGGCGGAGCTGTTTAACATGGAGGAGCTGCCGGACGGAAGCAATCCGCGTTTGAAGGAGCATCCGGATGTGGCGGCGTTCTTTGAGCGCATGACCTTTTTACCGCTGGCGGGAATCACACAGATGGTGCCGCCGGGAGGCGCCGGCATCGGTATGCATGTTATTCCGGTGGAGAAGGCGATCTCCATGGAGAACCAGTCGGTGGATTTAGAGCATCTGTCTTACTGGCTGAAAAAATATGAGGGACACATCGGTGTGGGACGCTGCTCCTGCCGTGCATCGCGCAAGGCGATCGGCGAGGGTGTTGCGGACGACGATTACGGCTGGTGTATCGGTGTCGGCGATTTCGCGGATTACTGCCGTGAGACCGGAAAGGGACACGATATTACCTATGATGAGGCGATGGCGATCTTACAGCGCGCCGAGGAGAACGGCTTTGTGCACCAGATCACCAATATTGACGGTGAGAACAAGATCTTCGGTATCTGTAACTGTAATGTAAATATCTGTAATGCACTGCGTACCTCACAGCTTTTTAACACGCCGAATATGTCGCGTTCTGCTTATGTGGCGCATGTGGATGCGGAGAAATGTGTGGCATGTGGCAGATGTGTGGAGTATTGCCCGGCAGGTGCGACCAGACTGGGACAGAAGCTCTGCACCAAGGACGGCGGACAGATTACCTATCCGAAGCAGGAACTTCCGGATGCAGTGAAGTGGGGCGAGGACAAGTGGGATCCGGATTACCGCGACAACAACCGGATCAACTGCCATGAGACTGGTACGGCTCCGTGTAAGACGGCCTGTCCGGCACACATTGCGGTACAGGGTTATCTGAAGAAGGCTTCCCAGGGCAAATACCAGGAGGCACTGGCTCTCATCAAGAAGCAGAATCCATTCCCGGCTGTCTGCGGACGTATCTGTAACAGACGCTGCGAGGATGCCTGCACCAGAGGCACCATCGACCAGGCGGTTGCCATTGATGCAGTCAAGAAGTTTATCGCCGAGCAGGATCTGCATGCAGAGACGAGATATATTCCGCCGGTTGTGATTCCGGCGAGCATCCATATGGATCATTTCTCACAGAAGATCGCAATCATCGGCGGCGGTCCGGCAGGACTTTCCGCAGCGTTCTATCTGGCAGAAAAAGGCTATCGCCCGACTGTTTTTGAGAAGAATGAGATGGCAGGCGGTATGCTGCGCTACGGTATTCCGTCCTACAAGCTCGAGAAGGATGTCATTGAGGCAGAGATCGACGTGATGAGAGAGATGGGCGTTGAGATCAAGACCGGCGTCGAGGTCGGCAAGGACATCACGTTAGACGAACTGCGCGCGCAGGGTTACAAGGCATTCTATATTGCGATTGGCTGCAGCGCCGGAAGAAGACCGGGAGTGCCGGGAGACGATGCGGAAGGAACGCTTACCGCAATCGAGTACCTGCATGAGGCAAATACCGGAAATACCTCCTACACCGGAAGAGTGGTTGTTGTCGGCGGAGGAAACGTAGCGATCGACGCGGCGAGAGTCAGCGCGAGAAGCCACGCGGCAGAAGTGACACAGCTCTCCTTAGAGTCCGAGAAAGAGATGCCGGCATCCGATGAGGAAGTGCGCGAGGCGAAGGAAGACGGCGTTGTCATCAAGAACGGCTGGGGACCGAAGGAAGTGCTTACCGAGAACGGAAAAGTGACCGGCGTGGTATTTAAGAAGTGTCTCTCTGTGAAGAATGCCGAAGGACGGTTTGCACCGACTTATGATGAGAACGAGACGATCACCATTCCGTGTGACCGCGTGATCTTTGCGGTTGGACAGAGAAGCGTATGGGGCGATCTGTTAGCCGGAGCAAGTGTGGAATTTAACGGTCCGGCCATCGTTGCAGACAAGCTGACCTATCAGACCGGACAGCCGGATGTATTCGTTGGAGGAGATGTCTACACCGGACCGAAGTTCGCGATCGATGCCATTGCGGCAGGACATTATGCGGCAGAGTCCCTGCACCGCTATGTACAGAACGGTCATATGACCATCGGGCGCAACCGTTGGGAGTTCACAGAGCTGGATAAGGACAATATTTCCGTACCGAGCTACGACAATTCTTCCCGTCAGGTGGAGGGTGTGGATACTTCCGTGGATGCAAAATCCTTCAAGGATGCACATCTGACACTGACCGAGGAGCAGGTGCGCAAAGAGACGGCACGCTGCCTTGGCTGCGGCGCGACGATCGTGGACGAGAACAAGTGTATCGGCTGCGGCGTCTGCACAACAAAGTGTGCGTTTGATGCGATCACACTGCACCGGGATCATCCGGAGTGCACCAATATGGTACCGGCGGAGGATAAATTTAAACACATCCTGCCGTATCAGGCAAAACGTGCGGTAAAGATTGTGACAAACCGCAAAAAATAAGCAATGAACCGTGCATGTCGGGAAGAAGAGATTTTTCCTGACATGCATTTTAAAAATTTGAGTGAGACAGCGAGGAAAAAACATGCATGAACTGGGTGTGGTGTTTTACGTCGTAAAGGATGTAAAACAGGTGGCAGAGGAAAATCAGGTGGACCGTGTATCCGGTGTGGTTTTACAGATCGGTGAAGTGTCCGGAATCGTACATCATTATCTGACGGACTGCTGGAACTGGGCGAGAAAAAAGGAACCGGTGATGGAAGATGCCGAACTTAAGATCGAACAGATTGACGCGGTGTCTTACTGTGAGGACTGCAAGCAGGAATATCCGACCGTGCAGTATGCAAAGATCTGTCCGCACTGCGGAAGCGAGCATACCTATCTGCTGCGCGGCAACGAATTTTTGTTAAAGGAGATCGAGGTGGAGTGAAGGACATCGGCTATCAGCATGAAGTGATCGTTCCGGACAGGGGACTTCCGTTTAAGCTGTTTCTCTTTGAGGGCGGCGGCGGAAAATACATCAGGGAGAAGCACTGGCACCGTTCTATCGAGATATTTGCCGTGAGACAGGGGCAGCTTGATTTTTTCCTGAATGA
>CAKQSU010000031.1 GCA_934273135.1 uncultured Clostridia bacterium | reverse complement strand
GGGTATGCCGGTTATGGAAGGAAAGTGCGCGCTCTTTAAAGAGTTTGCGGGCGTGGACGCGTTCCCCCTGTGCGTCAATTCCAAAAGCGTGGACGAAATCGTCAACACGATTTACCTCATATCCGACAGCTTCGGCGGCATAAACTTAGAGGACATCTCTGCGCCGAGGTGCTTTGAGATTGAACAAAAACTCAAGGAAAAATGCGACATTCCCGTGTTCCACGACGACCAGCACGGCACGGCAATCGTCGTTGCGGCTGCGCTTTTGAACGCGCTTAAAGTCGTAAAAAAGGACATCGGCAAAGTAAAAGTCGTAATAAACGGCGCGGGCGCGGCGGGCATTTCTATCGGCAAACACCTCTTGAACATGGGCGTTAAAAACCTCGTAATGGCGGACAGAACGGGCATTATCGCGCGCGACGTGCCGACCGCGAACGAAGCGCATGCAGAGATTGCAAAGAGGACAAACAACGAACTTTTGCACGGCGATTTGTCCGTTGCCTTAAACGGCGCGGACGTTTTCATCGGCGTTTCCGCACCCAATATCGTCAGCGAAGAAATGATAGCTTCGATGGCGAAAGACGCTATCGTTTTCCCGATGGCAAACCCCACCCCGGAAATTATGCCCGACAAAGCGTTGAAAGCCGGCGCGCGCATAGTCGGCACCGGGCGTTCGGATTTCCCGAACCAGATAAACAACGTCCTCGCCTTCCCCGGGATTTTCCGCGGCGCGCTCGATTGCCGGGCTAAGTGCATCAACGAGGAAATGAAGGTCGTAACCTCCTTTGCTCTCGCTTCGCTCATCCCCGAAAAAGAGCTTTCCGAAACAAACATTATCCCCTCCGCGCTCGACAAACGCGTCGCCCCCGTTGTCGCAAAAGCCGTAATAAAAGCGGCAAAGGAAACGGGCGTTGCGAGAATTGCCCCCGACAAAGCGTAAAACAATACAAGACTATATGAGAAAACGAGCGCCTTCGACGGTCGTTTTTTTGTGCTATTAAGGCAAATCAATTAAGGTTATTATACATTCCGCCTATAATCGAAGCGATAACGATACTGTAAACGATGATAAAGACAACGGCTACAATAGCTCCGATAATCGCGCCTTTGGCAAGATTTTTAGCACGCAACGGGGTTGAATCCTTCCAAAGAAAATAGAGAATAAGACCTATTATCGGGAGAAAAAAGCCTAAAAACACATACCCGATACTCGAAGAATCTTGTTCTGTCGATTTTACTTGCTTGTAATTGTCCGTTGCGCACCCGCAATCGGGGCAGACAATAGCCGAATCGTCAATTTCTTTTCCGCATTTCTTGCAAAACATTAAAATACTCCTTTCGTTTAAATTATCCCGAAACGGGATAATTATATTATACCGATTTGGTATAATATTGTCAAGGGTTTTAAGATAAAAATGCGATTAAAAGAATTACGAAAGAAGAAAAAGATTACACAACTAAAACTTGCGTTGGACTTAAACATGAACCAAAACAGCGTTAGCCGTTACGAAAACGGCGAAAGAGAAGCGGATTACGCATCGTTGATTGCTTTTGCCGATTACTTCGACGTGTCTATCGATTATCTTTTAGGTCGCACAGACAATCCCAAAACAAACAGATAAAACTATTTTTAATAACAAACCATGTGCAGAAATTTACACATACTTTACACAAAACGAAAGCAGGGGCTTAAAAAACCTCTGCTTTTGTGTGTTATTATCAAGTTTTTTCGCCGATAATCGACTTATAGCGCGACTTTTGTAAAATTCAACGACTATAACTTACGAAAAGAAAATCACAAAAAGATTTTACTCTTCGGGCGAAAATTCGTCTTTACCGACTCCGCAAAGCTCGCAAGTAAAATCTTCCGGGAGATCTTCCCACTTTACGCCTTGTTCGTCTTCGTCGTATACCCAACCGCAAACGTTGCAAACGTATCTCATTGTCCGCGCCTCCTTACTTTCCGAAATATCTGTCGAGTAAGCCTTTAAACGCTTTGCCGTGACGCGCTTCGTCGCGAGCCATTTCATGAACGGTGTCATGTATAGCGTCAAGGTTCAAAGCTTTTGCCTTTTTGGCAAGCTCGAATTTGCCCATCGTCGCGCCGTTTTCCGCTTCGACTCTCATTTCAAGATTCTTCTTTGTGGAATCGGTTACGACTTCGCCCAAAAGCTCGGCAAACTTAGCGGCATGTTCTGCCTCTTCGTAAGCGGCTTTTTCCCAATAAAGCCCGATTTCCGGATATCCTTCGCGGTGAGCTACGCGCGCCATCGCAAGGTACATTCCGACTTCCGAACATTCGCCTTGAAAGTTGGCTCTCAAACCCTCGATGATTTCTTCGGGCGCGTCAACCTTGCCAATCCCGACAACGTGTTCGGCAGCCCAAGTCATACCCTCTTCGTCCTTAACCTCGACGAATTTTTCGCCGGGAGCCTTGCAGACGGGGCATTTTTCGGGGCGTGTTTCGGAGTAAACGATTTCTCCGCATACGGTGCATTTCCATTTTTTCATAATTGTGTCCTCCATATATAAAACATATTTAACAAGGCTTTTGCCTTTGTTTTTTCGATAAAAAGTGTAGATAATCGACTTATAGACGGGCTTTTAAAGCATGACGGGCATGTTGCGAAGCGTTGCGTTTTTAATAAAGTCGTTCACGTCTGACGAAAAATCGACAAGAAAGTCGCCGTTTCTTTCGCTTAGTCCGTCGTCTTTTAAAAGCGATATCAATTCTTTCGCCGCATCCTCGACAAGCAAAAAGATTTTTTCGTCGGTTATAGGTAAAACCGAAATTTTTGTTAATAGCTCGGCTGTTTTTTCGCCGCCGAATTTAAGCCGAGAAAGCCCTTTAAAAAGCCACTTATAGTAAGGCGGTAAGCTTCGATTGATAAAATACACGGCTTTCGCTACGTTTTCGGTAAAAACCGAACGAGCCAGGTTTGCCGCCGCCGTTTCTCCGCGCGCAAGGCACCTTTCAAGGTTATACTGTCCGCCCTGCCCCGCGTAAAAAAGCGCGGAAGCAATTTTTTTGAGCCTTATATCCTCGGGATAACCGCGTTTTATTTTTTCGCGAATTTCGGTGAATTTACCTAAGTTATCGCAAAAAACTTCGCCGTTAGTAGCTTCCGCAAGGTAGCCGTCCGGGATAGAAAGCCATTCGCCGTAAGTGGTCGGCGCGCCGCCGACACCCGTATAAAAGGAGTAAAAATCGCTTATCCTTTTAACGCCGCGCTCGCCCTCGCCGTAGCGGCTTCTCTTTACGCTTTTCGCCCTTTCTTTAATGAGTTTTGCGTACGCCCTTTCGAGCTTAAAGCCGTACTTCTCTTCGTCCTCGTCGGTCAAGAAAATATCGAAGCCGAGCGAATAATCGTGGTCGGCGGACAGCTCGTCGTCAAACGAAAAGCACTCCGAGCCATGCCCGACAAGCCCGACGGCGACACGCGGATATAATTCGGGAAACCCCTCTATAAGCAGGTTTTCGCCGTATTCAAAGTAAAATTCTTTACATTTTTCAAGCAAACTCATTGCCTTTTACCGTAAATTTCGTTTGCGACGGAAAGTATCGCTTCCGCTTCGTCAAAGCGATGAAAATATTTAAGCGACGGAGCGCACTTTGAAAGAATGAAAGCGTAATTCGCGTCGTGCGGCTGACGAGGAGAATTGATATATTCCCAAGCCTCGTCCAAAAGTTTTTCGACTTCTTTTTGCGAAGTATCGTCGCGGTCGTAATAAAGGTGAGCGAGATTGATTAGCGAAACGGCGATTTCGCCGTCATGCGAGCCGTCCTCTTTTAGAATTTCAATGGCTTTTTTCATAAGATTTTCGGCTTCGTCGAATCTACAAATCTCCGAAAGGGCGGAGCCGTAGTTGTTTAAAAGCGCGGCATACTCAAAGCTTTTTTCCAAGCCCTTACGCTCGTAAATACTTTTCGCTTTTTCGTAAAGACTAAGCCCGTCGGCGGCTTTCCCGAAAGCTTTAAGCGTTGTTGCGGCGTTGACAAAAATAGTCGCGCCGGAAACAAGTTCGCCTTGCTCGGTTTCTTCGACAAGCCGTATAGCGTTTTCGGCGGCTTTTATCCCCTTGTCCTTGTCGTTCGTTCTCCGATAAAGCCCGAGTTGTTCGTTCACGACGGACAAAAGTCCTCTTTTGTCGCCCAAAACTTCGGCTTCGCGCGCCCAATACTCAACGCACTCCACGGCGGACGATAAGTCGTCGGTTAAAAAACATTCGTCTAATTTTTTGATGAACCGCGCCACGTTTATCTGCCCGACAGGCTCCTTAACACAGCTCGAACAACCTTTTTGTTCCATAAAAGCCCCTCTATAAGTCGATTATCGGCTTATTTTTTCTTTAAGCTCGTTTGCGAGCGCGCTTAATGCAAGCTTGTTTTCTTCCGTCAAAGCCGAGCGAACGGTAACGGAATTTTCGCAAACGACAAGATCCTTAGAACATTCCAGCATACACGTCATAACGCGTTTTGCCATCGGCGCCCACGAACCGTTTTCGATAAACGCAACGGTGCGTTTCTTAAAGTTGCGTTCGGTAATTCTCTCGATAAAATCGCGCATGAACGGGAATATATCGCCGTTGTACGTCGTAGTCGCAAACACCACGGCGGAATACTTAAACGCTTCCGCAACCGCAACCGACATATCGGAACGAGCCAAATCTCTCAACATGGCTTTTACGCCGAGCGCGTCGAGTTCGTTCTTCAAAATTTCCGCGGCTTGCTTCGTATGCCCGTAAACGGAAGTATAAGCAATCAAAACTCCGTTCTCTTCCGCTTCGTAGCTCGACCAGGTGTTGTAAAGATTGAGATAAAAACCTAAATTTTCTTTTAAAACGGGACCATGCAACGGGCATATCGTCTGAATATCGAGCGCGGCGGCTTTTTTGAGAACGTTTTGCACCTGCACGCCGAATTTGCCGACTATGCCTATATAATAACGCCTGCCCTCTTCCTTCCAGTCGTCAAGGTCGATATCATCGCCCTCCACCGCGCCGAACTTGCCGAAAGCGTCCGCCGAAAACAAAATTTTATCCTCTTCGTCATAACAGAACATAACTTCCGGCCAATGCACCATCGGCGCGTTTATGAATCTGAGGGTACGCCCGCCGAGCGAAAGCGTTTCGCCGTCTTTGAGCGAAAGCTTGTTTTTAATAGGCATATCGCCGAAAAATCCGCTTATCATCGTGAAAATTTTATCGTTGCCGACAACGGTTACTTCCGGGTATTCTTTCAAAAAAAGACCTATGTTCGCCGAATGGTCGGGTTCCATATGCAAAACAACGAGGTAATCGGGCTTTCTCCCGCTTAACACCTCTTTGACGTTTTCAAGCCATTTTTCGCCGAAATCCTTCTCCACCGTATCCATAACGGCGATTTTTTCGTCAACGATAACGTAAGAATTATAGCTCATTCCGTTTTTAACGGCGTATTGCCCTTCGAATAAGTCAACGTTTTTATCGTTCACGCCGACGCAGTAAATTTTTTCTGTTACCTTCTTCATTTTTAAGCCTCTATATTTTAGTTTTTGTCGGGGATATCATTTTCCCTCTGTTCATTGTTTTTGCAATCGTCGCACAGCCCGTAAAACGTTACGGAAGCGTTTTCGACGTTAAGGTTTTCAGGCATTTTCAATCCGCAAGAAGCCGGGATATCTATAATCCTTCCGCACTTTTTGCACACGAAGTGGTCGTGCGGGGCGGGGTTGGTGTCGTATCGCGTGGCATGGTCCGCAAAAAACAGCCTGACGAATTTTCCTTCTTCCGACAAAACCGAAAGATTCCTGAAAACAGTCGCCCGCCCTACGCCCTTGTCCTCCGCCTTGACCTTTGCGTAAACCTCTTCCGCAGTCGGGTGGTAAAGGGATTTTGCCGCATTATATATTAAGTTGCGCTGTCCCGTTTCACGCCGCCGCATAATAACCTCTTAATGATATTCAGTATCAATAACTATTATATCATACTTTTTGAATTTGTCAATAGTTTTAGAATAATTTTTTAAGAAATTTTTTTTCACATATAAAAATCGCGCAAAAAATATCCCGACGAACGCACGAAAACGGTTAAAAAGTCGATATCGGTTGACTTTAAAAAATTATTATGATATTATAGTCATACCACATTAAACGGAATAGAACACGGACTAAAACGGGAGTATTATATTCGCCCGTAGTTTTTGCCATAATACTTTATGGCAGATTTATACATGTTCGCTTTTGATAAAACATGGCAAAACCGTGTTCTGTTTAAGTGTGGTAACTTGGCGATGGTATTTCTCTGTAAGCGTCTTACCTTCGCCGGTAACGACGCTTTTTTTGCGTTCTCAAATTCTCTTTCCGCCCACCCGCTTTGCCATTAACCACAACACGGCGATTGTATAAAAATACTATTTTTTGAGGAGTTTTTATGAAACACACACAACAAAAGCCAAATGTAAAAGGCAAAAAGACGGCGTTTATTTTAGGCTTGCCGTTTACACTGCTTGCGCTTGCCGGTGGCATAGCACTCGTTATCAACGGATGCGTGTCTTTAAGCGCAAACTATCCCACCGAGGGTGTTGCAATGCTTGTCGGCGGCATCTGTATGGCGATACTCGGTATTCTGCATACGCGCTCGGGCGTTGTAATGACGATAGCGGGTTCAATTTTTTCAATCGGAATGACTGTCGGTCTTGTCGTTTTTGCTGTCTATTCTATAACCGAAGGGATTGACCACATTCCGGAACTCTTTCTTTTTGCAGGATTCATTATCATAGGAATACTCGAACTAATCGGCGGGATAATTTCTATCCGCGCGGTAAAGAGATTAAGGAAAATTTCGCCGTGGATAAAGAAGCACAAAAAGCCGATTGATTTTTTGAAAGACGGGCTTACGACGAGCGAAGCTATAATCGAAGCCGATTTTTCCAAGGCGTTTTATGACAAAAATAATCTTAACGTTTTCAAGGCGGTGTTCCCCGACGCGACCGTTTTGTATCGCCAGCAAGCAATTTTGCGCGTTGAAAACAGATTGTTCGTCGCGGGTAACGATTTGAGCGGAAACACCGACCCCGAACTCACGTTCTTTTTCGAAATAGTGACTGAAAACGATAGCGAAAAGCTTGTTCCCGTGTTCAGCGGCACGGAAGAACATTCGGCTTTAACGCAGAAGTATTATAAGCTTATAGAGTACGTCGCGCCCGATTCGGCGAAAAACGAAGCAAGCATAAGCTCGGCAAACAGCGGCGCGGCAGGTTCAAGAGCAACGGCTCGCGCAATCGACAACGCGCCCACGCGCGACAGGCTGCCCGAAAAAGCCAAAAAAGTTATTATGATAATAATCTTCGCGCTGTACGGCGTTACGCTTATTTTAGGCATTTTGACGGCTACGACGGGAATGCTTGACGGTGCGCTTTCTTCGACGGTTGACGACGCAACGAAGGAAGTCGGCAGAGCTTACGGCATAATTATGGGCTTAGTCTGGGTTACGGCGTTGCCGTCCGTCGGGTACTACGTAGCGTTTGTTTCGCCGATAAAATTAAGCAAACGCGCAAAATTCTTCACCGCGGCGAGCGCGGCGGTTTTGAGCGTAATTCTCGATATAGTTTTCTTTGTCACAACCAAAAATTATCGTCCGCTACTCGATTCTAACGACAAATGGTTTATCCCGTTCACGGTCGTTGCGGGCAGCGTTTGCTCGTTCATTTGCTACCTGTTGACTGTTTTACGCACAGATTCTTTGAAACTGAAAGAAATCGGCGGAACAAGACTGAAAGACGCAAACGGATTATTCGAAGTCATCCGCGCAACGGTTGTCGGAATATTCAATTTTTTACTGAAAGTCGCCGCGGTTATTCTTTCGTTTAAAGACGCTTACACCACCGTTTACGCGCTTATAGCCGCACTTTTGTTCACTTTACTTCTGCCGTTCACCACGTTTATCGTGTCGTTTATAATCATCGCGCTCGCGCTCTGCACGCTCGTTCTTCTCTTCTCCGGCTTCGTTAAATTTTCTTACGAAAGCCCCGCTCTCGGGTACGATTCGACGGGCAGAAGAATGTATTCGGTATACGAGAACGGTTCCGAAAGAATTTTAACTTACAACTCATACGATACGTACCTTTCGCGCGACGTTTACGTTGACGATGTCGGCAATTACTGGTATACGACCGACAACGGCGAAACATTTTTCAAGGACTAAAAAATAGCGAAATCGGCACGATTTCGACTTTTCAATCGGCACGATTTCGACTTTTCAATCGGCAAGATTTTAGAACCTTGCGCTTTAAAGCAAAAACCTTTCGTCGGGCAAAAAGTTTTTCGAAAGGTTTTTACATTAAAATTTTACTTTAATCGACTTATAGCCCGACTTTTAAGCCAAGCTGTTTGTATTGCAATAATAAACGATTATCGGTTAACTGTCGGGTATGCATATTGTTTTGATTGCTTTACCGAAATTAACTCGCAACCGTAATTACTTAACATTTTGTTATCATGTCGGTATCGGTGTGTTTTTGATGCAAAACAAAAACTTGCGTGTTTTTTTGTAACCACGTTTTATACGTTCCAAAGTCCTGAGGCTTTAATCTTTTGATTTACGCTATGATTGCCGAGCCAATCGCCGGATTGTATCGCTTTGCCGTTTGCCGCAAGGTAGGAAAGGTTAAATGCCGCTAAAATTCCTATCAACGTCTTTTCCATTATGCAAATTTCGTTTTTGTCCTTTAACGGTATCACGCAAAAAGCCGCGTTATTTTTCAGATATTCAGACACCTCATTTTCTGTACCCAAATCCGTTACGCCTTTTTTATTCCAATTCTCGAGAGTTAAACCCTTCTTATTAAGCAACGCGCGTCCGACATGTTTTCTGAAAATGCTGTGGTCTTTATCTTCTTTTACAAAGTGTTGTTTAAGCCTTGATAAGAGCGATTTTTCGGCTTTGCCGACGCGGGTTATACGGTCGTAAACGCCGTATTTTTCGCCTCTTTCAAAGATAATATACACGCCGCCGCCTTCTGGAATTACGCCCAAAAACTCACCGTTGACGAGATATGTATAGCGGGGTAAAGCGTTTAATTTTTTATGAATTTTATCATAAGCGTTAATTAAGTTGTCATTACAAATGCTCATGAGTTCATTATACATTTTTCACCCCCTGATACAATGTATTTGACCGAAAAAAGTGCGGTGTTTGAATTTGCACTTTTCAAGTTCCGTTACCTAAGCTAT
>CAKQSU010000030.1 GCA_934273135.1 uncultured Clostridia bacterium | reverse complement strand
GGTGGGATAGAACATCGCTTCGTACGCCATTCCTTTGTAAAACTCCGGCACGTCTATCAAAACATCTTTAACGTATTTGTCGGACGAACACGATGTGCAAGTTCCGTTCACGAAATTGTGCGGAAGAAAATCCCCGTGTTCCAAGCCGCACTTTGCGCCGTTTTTCTCATAGTCGCACTTTGCCTTTTTTTGGCAGGTTGCAGTGCCGCCGGCAGGGGGGTGTCTTAAATTAGTGTCCTCCTCTTTGCAATATTTACAGAACCCGAGGTGCATGTACGTTCCGTCGAGGCTGCCGAACGACTTGAATTCGTACTTATGCCCCGTCGCGGCGATATACTCCTTACCGCACTTTTCGCAACTTCCGCCGCTTAAGCACGTCGCCACGCCGCCGCCGTGTTTTTCCTTTATGACGTTGCCGCTTTCGTCCTTTTCTTTTTCGCCGCATTCGCATTTGTTCACATGGCAGGTTTCGTCCGTTTCATCGGGTACGGCGGAAAACGTATGCTTTGCGTCGGGGTTAGCTAAGTCGCCGCACTTTTTGCAACTTGCGTTGCAGCCGGAATAAAACTCGTGGCTTGCATATTCCGAACCTTTGTCGAAAGCCGGGGCAACGCCGGGGCAAGCGGGGTCGGTGCATTTCGTGTAGCCGTGATGCTCGAAATCTATCTTTTCGAATTTTTCGACCCATGTATGCTCGTGTCCGCCCGATACGTCGGCTATCGGAACAAGAATGTCGCAAGTCTGCCCGTCCGTGGCCTCCGCGGTAATATACGCCGTTCCTTTATTCATCGCGTTGACGGCTTTTATCAGGTAATGGCATGTCGATTGACCGTAAATGTTTACGGCTTGCACGTCCATTCCGATAGGTCCGCTCTTTAACGTATACTTATACGGACCGGGCGCGCCCCTCAACCAAATTCCCGTATCGGTGTACAGCGTAGCGATTTGCCCCGTCACTTCTTTTCCGATAACGGGTATTATCGTTGACGGGTAACCTATGTAAGTCATTCCTTTGGAAATAATAAAGTCCATTTCTACGGCGGAAGTTACTTTGTTTTGCCCGGCAATGTCCCAAAATTCGATGTCCTTGCCTTTGCCGAGTTCCGCTCCCGCAACCTTAAGCTTTTGTTTCAATTCTTCGGTGCTGTCGGACAATCTGTAACCCTCTTTCGGCGCGAACACAACTCTGATGCAATACGCAACGTTCTTTTCGATAAGCCGAGTTTCGACTCTGTCCCACGATAACGTCGCGCTGTTTTTGCTCCACAACGTCTGTTTCTGCCCGTCGCGGAAAACGATTGAAATCTCCGCCGTATAGTTTGCGCCCGCGGCTACTTTAAGCGTTTTTTTCTCTTTATCCTCGAAGTCAAACGCGGAGGCAAGACTGTCGCCTACTTCCACTTTTTTGAACGCGACTTCGAGCGTATCTACGACAGTATCCGCGGCGTACGCCGTCTTTGACGATTTCGCCGTCGCTATTCCGAGCAGAACGGCGACACAAGCCGTTAAGCTAAGGATGAGAGATAAAAATTTAAGTCTGCTTGTTTTGTTTTTCGTCATTTTTGTTCCGTCCTTTTTTTATTGATTTATACGTTTGCCGCACTGCGGGCAAAACTTTGCGCCGTTCGGTGCAACCTCGCCGCAATTTCGGCAAAAAACGTGCCTTTCTTTGTACGCGTCGTACAGCGTTTCGTCACCGAGGCAAGCTCCGCAAAACGGGCAGGTTTTCTCGTCCGACGGTCGGGCTTCGCCGCAAGACGGGCAAACCTTGATTTTTTTCATCGCTTCCGTGCCGAATCCGTACTTTTCCATCGCTTCGCGCTTGCTTGCCCGCAAAATATCGTCCGTCATTTCAAGTTCCTCCGTACATCAGTCTTTTTCCGCACATCGGGCAGAAAACGTCGCTTTTATCGACTTTTTTTCCGCAGAATGGGCAGTAGTTGGGTGCTTCCTCCCAGGGCGAACAGTCCACGCAGGCGAGAACGTCCGCATTGTACATGACGGAAGAAACCCACCGTCCGCACTTTCCGCACTTGTCAAAATGCATTCTTCCTCCGTCCTCCCAGGCGGTCAGCGCGGCTTCCTCGTCAGTTTTTGCCGCGAGCGGCGGCGAGTGAAACACAAGCATGCCGGACGACGCGCAGTAAAAGTTCACTACCTTTCCGCAAGAGTTCGTAGTCACTTCGTAGTTTGCCGTAACTATGCTTTCCGTCATTTTTTCCCTCCTCGTTTTTTTTGTGAGTAAAGCTTTTATACCCTTGCCATAATTTATTCGTTGTGTTATAATAAATTTGAACTTTAAAGCGGGCAAAGCTTTTTGGCGCGCCTAATAGGGCGCAACGCAAACTGTTTTAACGCGATTTGCCTTACAAATACAATTATACGGATATTTTGATTTTTGTCCCCTACCCTATGCGTCGAAAGGTATGGAAAATAAAAAATAATTTTTTAATTTTTCGTTTTTTTTGAAAAAGGGTATGGAAAAAGGTATGGAAACGGCTTTTTGCCGTGAAAGGAGTATACGATGAAGAGAATAATTTCTGTCATTTGCGCGTTCTTGTTCACGCTCCCCGCGTTTGTCGGTTGCAGCAGGAACGATTCGCTTCTTGACCCCAAAAACCCCGTCACTCTCACGATGTGGCACGTTTACGGGGAACAAGCGGCTTCGCCTATGGACAAATTCTTGGAAGAATTCAATTCCACCGTCGGCAAAGAACGCGGTATCGTGATAAACGACGCAGGGAAATCCAACGCTTCGGAGATAGGCGAAAAACTGCTCAACGCCAGAAACGGCGTGGCGGGTGCGCCCCCTATGCCCGACCTTTTCTTTTGCCATGCGAGCAACGCCGAAGAGTTAGGCGCGGAAACGCTTATCGATTGGAAAGAACTTTTCACCCAAAGCGAACTTGACGAGTTTTCGACAAGCTTTTTAAAAGACGGCTTAGTCGGCAACCGCCTCTCCGTTCTGCCCGTATCAAAATCCACTCACCTCCTCTTTCTTGCGAGCGGCGTGTTCGAACGCTTCGCAAAAAAAAGCGGAGTTACTTACGACGACCTTAAAACGTGGGTCGGGTTTTTAACCGTCGCAAAAAAATATTACGAATTAACGGGCAAGCCCTTTTGCGCTTTCGACTACATAATCCGCTCGACCGAGCTTGACGCAATGAGCCGCGGCGCAACCGATTTTTATTCCGAAAACGGCTGGTATAAGGATAACGACGTTTTGCTTTCGTCTTTCGCGAAGTTCGCAAACGCCATCGCGAAAGGACACATCATTGTTTCCGACAAATATTCCAACACCCAGGTTATGACCGGGCAGACAGTCGCGGGCATATCCTCTTCCGCCGCCGTGCTTTATTACAACGACAGAATAACCTACGAGGACAACACTTCGGAACTCGTCAAATTAAAAGCTTTCCCCGTTCCGCAATCGGGAGTCGGTGAAAACTACGCCACTCAGGCGGGCGTGGGGCTGTGCGCAAACAAAACGACCGCGCAAAAAGCCGAAGCCGCTCTCGTTTTCGCAAAATGGTTTACGGAAGCCAAACGCAACCTCGATTTCGTCGCGCAAACGGGATACATGCCCGTCAAAAACGGCGCGTTCGACAATCTCGAGAGCTACACATTTAAAACCGAAGCGTTCAAAAACACCTACCTTGCCATGAAGACCACTAAAGAATCGTGCGTTTTCGTTTCGGAACCGTCAATCAAGGGCTATTACAACAAAACTTACGCCTTGTACAACGGAATACGGAATATACAAAACGACCTCGATGAGAAATATAAACAGGGAGAAACCGAACAAACGATTACTCAAGAAATAGTCGATTTGTTCTTAAGCGTCGGTAATTAACGTTATGAACATTCTCAAAAGCCTTAAAAACCGAAAAACCCCGATGCGGCGCAAACTTCTTTTATATATGCTTGCGCTCGCGATTATCGTGCTGGTTTTTTTGGCTTGCGGTCTGTTCTTTTTAGGGCATTTCGTAACGGCAAAACAAAAGGCGGTAGCCGCCCTTTCGTATCAGATGCAAACTTACGAACGCCAGGTATTAAAGTACTTTGAAGACATGACGAGAATGGGCAACTCCCTCTCCGAATCCGTCGCTAAAAAAACCGACGAATTTCTCGCCGAACAAGGCGTTTCATTCGACGATCTCAACGACGATTCCGCCCGTATATACGCCCTCGAAGAACAACTTTTCGAAAAGCTTTCCACGGAGATTATGAAAACCGACTGCTCGGGCGCGTTCGTAATGCTCGGCGTTACGGTGAACACTAAAAAAGAGTCGTCTCCCGAAAAAGCCGGGTTGTATTTTCAACGCGTCCCCTTTGACGAAACGGACGAAAAACTGTTTCTCTACCGCGGAAACGCAAGAATAGGTCGAAAAAAACAGATTATGCCGCACAGACAATGGCGGCTCGAATTTGAAACGAACGGATTTTCAGGCTACGAAAAATTCGTCGAAAAAATATCTTCGTTCGACAAAACCCCTTTTCTTACGAACATCGCCCTTCTCTCGGACGGGACCGAACGGACAATGAACTTCATCGTCCCCGTAATAAGCAAAAACAACGTCGTTTACGGGCTTTGCGGGTTTGAAATTTCGGAAACGTACTTCAAAAAATTCTTTGCTCAGGTTTCCCACTTCGATCACCTCACCTGCCTCCTTTTCCCGGAAGTAAAGAACGATTTTAACACCTCAGAAGGCTTTTCCGCAGGCGTTTACGGCGGTTATTACCTTCCCCCGCGCGGCGATTTTTCCGTTAAAAACCTCGGCAACGGGCTTGTATTTCTCTCCCCCTCGGCTAAGGGCGAATCGTTTGTGGCAAAAACGCAACAAATTTCCGTTTGCGGCGAAAATCGGCTTCTCGTTGCGGCGTACCCGAAAGAAGAATACGACGCCGACGTCGCCAACAACGTCGTTTCCGTCGTGCTTTTGCTTCTTCTCCTCGTCTTGGCGACATTCGCCGTCTGTCTGTTTTTCAGCAGAAGATTCTTGCGACCTCTGCTCAAAGGCTTGGAGCAAATCCAAAAACAACAGCACAAAACGGCGGAATCGCAATTCGTCGAAATCGACGACCTCTTTGCGTTCCTCGCCGAACAAGACAGACTCCGCGACGAAGAAACGGCAAAGCTCCGCACTATGTGCGACGAACAAAGCGACTCGCTCGAACAAAAACAAGCTTATATCGACCGCCTCGCCTACTCCCGCAAAACCGAGGTTTCGCCCGATGATTACGAAATGTTCAAGGACGGCTTAAAAACCCTTACAAAGACCGAAAAACAAATATTCGGCTTGTACCTCGACGGCAAGTCCGCCGACGAAATTATGGAGATTTGCCGCATCCAAAAAGGCACTCTCAAATACCACAACCATAACATTTTAGGCAAGCTCGGCGTATCCTCGAGAAAGCAAATGCTCAGATACGCAACCCTCTTAAAAAAGGAAACCGGCGACAATCTTTAACAAGCCTGCTTGCCCTTCACGAAAACGCGAAAACAAAAAAAACTGCTCGGACAGAACTTCTATCCGAGCAGAATTTTTTTGTCTTTTTTAGTTTTTAAAGCCTTGTTTTTATTTGTTTTTACTCGGCTTCGCGCGCTTCTTTATTTTTACCTTTAAAGAATATGAAGTACACCCACACGCCGCTCATAGCAACGACGAGAATATCTACCCCGACAAGCAACCACACCCAGGTTTTCGCCACGTTCGCCGCGCCCCTGTGCGTCACGGAAGTCGGGTCGAAAGTGCTTTGGCGATACAGCGTGTTGCAATAAGTATACAGCACGTTTTTAGCGGCTCTGCGCATACAATTAAGCGCGATATCGCTCTTTTTGTCGTTAAACTCGCCAAGCCCCGCGTGCGCGCCCGCAAGCCAGATATCCGTACCCGCGCGCAAGCCCTGGTCGGGGTCGGAATTAACGCTGCCGTCCGAATAGTCGGTCACAACCGTACCGTTAAACCCCCATTCTTCGCGCAAAACGTTAGTCATCAGGGCGTAAGAACCTCCGCACCAGCTTGCGCCGATAAAGTTATACGCAGCCATAACCGCGTTTGCGGGTCCTTCCTTAACGGCGATTTCAAACCCTTTAAGGTACACTTCACGCATTGCTTGTTCCGTAAGCCAGGTATACATACCGACGCTTGCGCCGCTGCCGTTGTTTGCCGTTTCGTTTACGGCAAAATGTTTAAGATAGCAATATAGCCCCTTGCTCGTCGCGCCGGCAATCGTGTTCGCCGCCATTTTCCCGGACAGAAAAGCGTCTTCCGAATAGTATTCGAAGTTTCTGCCGCCGAACGGCGAACGGTGAATGTTTGAACCCGGCGCATACCAACCGGAAACGCCCGCTTCTTTCGCTTCGTTACCTATCGTCTGCCCGTACCCGAAAGACAAAACGGTGTTCCAGGTCTGCGCAAGAACTGTTTCGCTCGGAAAGAACGTGAAGTTTGTTTTCCCGCCGGAAGTCATGTTCGTGTCGTTAAGCCCTTGCGGTCCGTCGATATCGATGAATTTTTCCTTGCCGACAGACTTTATTTCGGCTGTGCCGTAACCGCCGCCCTCGACTATCGCTATGAGTTCCTTTTCGCTTATTTCCGAAAGTAAATCGTCCCAGACGCCCGCGTTATAATCCTTGCCGAGTTCGTTTATAAGCTCCTTGTTCAGCTCGCCGTTTTCGTATAGCCTTAGTCCCACGTCCGCCGTTTGCGGCAATTTTTTAACGCCTGCATAATGCTTGTCGAGGTGAGCGTATTCGTTTCTCGCCATAACCACTTTTTTGGAACGCGACTCCGCGCTTACCGTCGGGAAAGAATCGACAAAATCCGCCCTTGTCATGTAATAAATATCGCCTTCCGTCGTGCTTCCGTCAACGGAAATCCCGTTGTCTACGGCTTCGTTGCCGGTGAACCTGTTTATTACGGCTTTCTCCGTCACGGCGTCTTTGCCTATTTTTTCGCTTTCGGCAACGGTGTAAGTTATTTGCGACTTTTCTATGTTCGCCGCGTTGTGTGCGTCGGTCGAAACGTAAATTTTATATTCGCCCTTTTCAAGCTCGTAGCCGCAAAAACCGTTGTTGTTTCTGTCGTAGCAGTCATAGGACTTCATGTTCCCCGCGCTGAATTTCAGCGTAAGCGTTTCCTCTTTGCCCGGCGCAAGCTCCACCGTCTTCATGAATGCGCAAAGGTTTTTCGAAGCCTTTTCTATTCCGCCAGTCGTGTACGGCGGTTCGTAGTAAAGCTGAACGGTTTCCTTGCCCTTTTCGCTGCCGACGTTCTTGACCGAAACGTTCACCGTTATCTCCGTTGCCGAAGTTATCTCCGCGCCGCTTGCGGGGCTTACCGACTTTACTTTCCATTCAAAGTCGGTATAGCTAAGCCCGTACCCGAAAGGATACTGCACTACGTCCTCGTATTTTTTCACGCCCCATTTGTTAAGGGCGTAATCGCTCGACCAAAAGCCCGCGGAATCGGCGGTTTCGTACCATTTATAACCGACGTAGATGTTTTCGAGATAATCGACGTAATAGTCTGCCGTCGTCCCTTTATAAATGCGCACGCTCCCCTTTTCCGTATCGGCGTTCATGCCGTCGGGCGAAGTAGCGTAAGTCGCGGCGGTGGATAAATCGTAAGCGGCGGTATCCGCAAGCTTTCCGGACGGCGTTATCTCGCCCTTCAAAATTTTACCCACGGAATACGAGCCGTACTGCCCCATCGCGCCCACCACGAGCGCGGCGTCCACTTCCTTTGCGGCGACAAAGCCGAGATTCATAGAGTTTGTGGAATTGACTATGACTATAACCTTGTCGAAGTTTTTGCCGAGAAGCTTTAAAAGGTCCTCTTCCTCTTTCGTCGCGTCAAGGTACGTCCTCGTCTTGTCCTCCGCCTTGTTCCATTTTACCTGAGTTTTCGGTATGTCCTGATGCTCGCCGCCGAAGCGGGATATCACTACGACCGCCACGTTAGAAAACGCCTTTGCGTCCGCTATCTCTTTTTCTACTTCCGAAGCGTCCGGCTCGATAAGGTCGAGGTAAGGATAGGACTTGCTCCACGAAAACTCACCTCTTTTCGCCTTATAGTTTCTGTAAAAAGTTTCAAGCTTTTTGTTGTATTCGAACCCCGCGTTTTCAAAACCGGCAAAAAAATCTTTTGCTAAGGTTAGAGAGTTAGAAGAGCCGCTTCCTCCGCCCGAATAAGACGGCGAAATGCTCGACCAACCGAATACGTTGATTTTTTTCACGTCTTTTAACGGCAACGCGTCGTTTTCGTTCTTGACGAGAACCGCGCCCTCCGCTTCGATGGCTTCGCACGCGGCTTGGCTCGAAGCGTAATCTATGTTGCTCGTATCGAGTCCGAAGCCGCCGAAGTAAGTGGTTATCATCTCGCTAAACACGCCGCAAACCACGTTGCCGGCAACTACCGCGATAAGAATAATCGCCATTACGACCAAAACGACGGTTTTTGTAATTTTCGAATGCTTAGCGTTCTTTTTTGTTCCGATGTTTCCGTCCATAATTTACTCCGCCAAAACGACCGCCCAATTGAATTCGTATTTTATTCTTCCGGTCCAAATCTGATTAACTTTCGTCAAATCCACGCTGCCCGCGCTGCCGTCCTTCACGGCTTTCGCTATGCTTTCTTCGTCGATGTTCTGAGCGGAATTTAACTGCAACAATAACTCCACATAATCCTTTGCCTTAAGTTTTTCGCCTAAGCCGCCGTCCTCGCCGACTCTGTTTGCGGGAACAGCCATTTCCACGGCGTAGCCGGTTGCGTTCGTGACAACGGGCTTACCCGCCGCTTTGTAAGAAGCAAGATTGTCGTCGCCTATAAGCCGAGTCGCAAACAACGTTTTGTCGCCGTGAAGAGGTATGGTCGAATACTGCTTATACCCGAACGCGTCAACGGAATTTTTGTAGTCTTTGCCGTCAAGCTTAAACCACATTTCCACGTTGTCGCCGACCCACGCGTCAAAACCGGCATTGTAATATTCTTTACCGAACGAAACGACTTTCGAATCCTTTACTTCGACGTAAACGTATATGTAATCGCCGTCGTAGCAAGCGTAAACTTGCGCGTCTATACCTTGAGATTTTTCTTTCCATGTCGCCTCGTCCACGGCTTTTCCGCCGATAACATGGTCGAGCGAGCCGATAAGAACGTACCCGTCGTCCTTGTTGCCGTCTACAGTCGGCTTTACGGCAAGCTTTTTAAGCGTTGCCGTCGCTTTTTTTTGCGTTGCTTTTACGG
>CAKQSU010000029.1 GCA_934273135.1 uncultured Clostridia bacterium | reverse complement strand
GATATACTCTTCCTTCATCATGACGCCGCCTGCCGATACCGACAACTTTATTTCGGGATATCCGTCTATCTCTATGCCGGCGACGGATGAGCGAATCTTAAAGAGTATGTCGAGAAAAACCCTTTGTTTTATGCCCGGCATCACTACCAGAAACTCGTCGCCGCCGTAACGGACGAGCTTATCCGTGGCGCGCATGCAGTCTTTCACTTCAAAAGCTATGGTTTTTAAAACTTTGTCGCCCACGTCGTGACCGTAAACGTCGTTGTAAAGCTTAAAATCGTCCACGTCCAGAACGGCGACACCCGCCTTAAAGTCGGCGTTGCGGAGCCGCTCTTCAAAGTATCTGCGGTTGTAACAACCGGTCAATACGTCGCGATAAATCTTTTCGTAATACCCATCGACTTCGCCAAAAATCCTGTCGCGGGCGTTTTCTTCGTCAATCGTCAAATCTTCGTCGAAATTTTTAATCAGCTCGATAACGTAATAGTTGCCGTTTATTTTAACGGGCTTTGCGGTAGCCTGAAAAAGCTTGTCGCAATAAAGCTCGATCTTTGTGACGCCGTGACCAAGCTCCAAGGCTCTTTTGACCACGCAATCGTCGCACATCGAATCCTTTCCTAAAAGTTCGGCACACTCTTTTCCTTTAAACGTTTTGTAAACCGAGCCTATAACCGCGCCCTTCCCTACGGCTTTTGCGTCGATAAGGCGAACGCAATCGAAAACTTCGTTATAGACGTCAAGAAGCTTTATCGCTTCTTCAACGCTGTTTAAATTCAAAATTTTTTCTTCCGTCGGCATAAAAAACCCTCTTTTCGGGATAAATTCACCCCGTCCTTTTCATTTTATCAAAAAAACGGATAAATTTCAAGCAAATACGACTTGACTTGAAACTTATCCTTTTTTTTAACGGTCTTTTTTTGAGTTTTTTATCGAAAAGCCGCTCAATGCTTGGTGAAGTTGTCCTCTACGAATTTTCTGTAATCGACGTACTTCATGGGTCTTGCAAAATAATAGCCCTGAATAACGTCGCAACCGTAGCCGACGAGCTTGTCGAATTGTCTTTTTTCTTCAACGCCCTCTTGCGTTACCTTCGCGCCCGTCTTTTTCGCCATTTCGATTACGCTTTGCAAAAGCATTTCGTCGCGGTCGGGGCGAGAACTTTTTTCAAGGAAAACCTTGTCGAGCTTAATTTCGTCCATTTCAAGCTCCTTTAAAACGGAGAATGACGAATAACCGGTGCCGAAGTCGTCAAGCGAGCAAAGGAAGCCCGCGGACTTCAACTGCTTTATTATTTCGGCGAGATACTCGTAATTTTCGTAAGCAAAACTCTCGGTAAATTCAAGGGTTATGAAGTTATCCTTGACGGAAAATTTGCGCTTGATGCGGGTGTAGTACGCCAAAAAGTCGGGCTGGATTGCCGTTACGCGCGAAACGTTGACGGAAATCGGGAAAACCGTTATGCGTTTTTCTATCGCCTCGGCGATGTTCTGGCAAGCGCGGTAAAAGACGAAGCGGTCCACCTTGTTTATAAACCCGTTTTCCTCGAAAAGCGGCAAAAATTCCGACGGGGAGCGGTAAGCGTCGATTTTGGAATCGAACCAGCGCACGAGAATTTCGCTGCCGTCGATGGTCTTTTTTTCAAGGTTGTACTTAGGCTGATAAAAAAGGTGAAATTCGTTGTTTTCAAGGGCTTTTTGCATTCTGCCCTCTATCTCCGCGCGGCGGACGTAATTTTCTTTCACGATGTCGCCGTAATAGTTGAAAGACGCGGCGGAAGCGTTGGTAAACGCCTCGCCTTCGACGATTTTAGCCTTGTCCACCATTCGCCTTACGCTCTGTTTTTCGCTTCGGTCTATCTCGTAAATGCTGTACGAAACGTTGAGCTTGTACTCGCCGTCCGAAAACCCGTCGTATTTTACGATTTGATTGTAAACGCCGCTTAGTTTGCTCGTTAAAGCCTTTCTGTCGCGATAGTGTAAAAGAAGCAAAAACTGACCGTCTTTTATGTACGCGAAAGTTTCTGCGGCGACGAGAGAGTGGAAACAAACGTTGCGGATATATTTTAATGCGCTAAGCTTTTCCGCCTCGCCGAATTTTTCCGAGATGTAGTCGAAGCTTTGTATCTGCAATATTACGACTGCGAATTGCGTTACTTTGTTGCGGGACAAAATGGATTCCGCGTTGTTTTCGAATCCGCGGCGGGTGGGACAATCGAGTTCGTCGTCTACGGTGGCAAGGCGCAAGATGTCGCGTTGCATTTTAGCCTGGCTGACGATAAAGGCAAGCAAGCCGAGCGCGGCGGCGAACGAAAGAATGCCTATCGCGCCGTAAATGGTGGAGATAAGCGTGTAACCCTCGCCGTAAAGAACGCGCATGTCGTAAAGGGAAAGAAGAAACAGGTTTCCGCCGCCCGAGCCTAAGGAATAAACGGTGAAAACGTACGATTCGCCGTCTATTTGCGTTTTTACCGAGCCTCTGCCGTCGTTTGCGCAGAGCGCGGTTATCTCGGCGTAAGCCGCCGAATCGCGGACGAGCCGCTTTAAAACGCCGTTCTGAACGGAATCCGCGCCCGGCTCGAAGTTTTCGTCGGGAACGATTCTGTCGAGAATATGCCCGTCGTACTTGCACAAAAGCACGAACTTCGCTTTTTCAACTGTCGGGACAAGCTCGGTTTTTTCTTCGTCGGCATAAACAAAATCTTCTATCGTGACGGCGTGGCGGTCGTAAATTATCAATATTTTGTCGGCGAAAGAACATTCCGCGTCGGCAACGACTGCGAACGCCATAAAGGTGTTTTCGTAAGGAAAGGTTTTGGAAACGGTTGTTTCGGGCGAATCGAGAAGCGAAGTCATTTCCGTGGGAGCGGAATATTCGTCGCCCCGCGCGGTGTAGATTTTTCCTTTAAACGAATAGTAAATATCCTTGAAGTTTCTGTCCTTTTCGGTGGCGTGAGAACGAATCGAGGACAGAGCGTTGAAAAAATCTTCTTCCGTCTTTTTGGAGGAAGCGTCCGAAGCGTAGAACTCGGCGGCGGTCTTAACGGCTTCGAGCTTTGCCGAAACGTAGGCGGCTTGCTCGTAGGCGTAGTCGTCGGCGCGGGAAACGGCTTGCCCTTCGACGCTCGCGTAATAACCGCTTCCGAGAGCGGCTATATAAACAAGGAAAGATATGCAGGCTATAACCAGCACGGAAACCGCGACTACTTTGCCGTTTTTTTTGAAAAATTCTGCCATTTGTTCTCTTCCGCTTTATGCCGCGGCAAGCGTTTTACTTTGATTGAAGCGAATTTTCGTCGCCTTTTGTTTGAGTGTTGCCCGTCGATTGACTTTCGACCGACGATTGAGTTTCGGCTGTCGATTGACTTTCTGCCGACGATTGAGTTTCGGCTGTCGATTGACTTTCTGCCGACGATTGAGTTTCGGCTGTCGATTGACTTTCGACCGACGATTGAATTTCTTTTAAGCGCGATTCTTCGTTTTCGCGTTCGAGCCGCGCGACTTCTTCCTTAACTCTTAAGCTTATCTGCTTTTCTTTTTCTTCTTCGCAAAGCTCGCCGACGGCTTTAATAAGGTCGGGAACGTACACGAAAGCGCAAGCACCCAAAGAAAGAGCGATGACTATTATTAGCCCCGCGCCGGAGGAAAAAATTCGACCTAAAAAAGTCATCACGGGCAAATTTTTGTTATAAACCGCGACGATATCTTCTTTTTTGACGGTCCAGCTGTCTACGGTCGGGTTTGCGTCGCCCTTGGTTTTAAGTCCGTCCTCCGTTACGCTTTCCACGCGGTGCGCGACGAGCGCGTTATACACGGGGGAGGAAGCGTCCTTGCAGACAAAGATTATAACGTCGCCTTTTTTTATCTCGCCGCCGTCATACTTTGTGACGAGAATGTAGGAGCGTTCGTCTATAACGGGCTTCATGCTGCCCGTTTCCACCCACAAAAAGGCTTTGCCGAAAACAAAAGCCGGGGTTCTACCTTTTCTTGCGTTAATTATCATGGCGAACGCCGCCGATAAAATGAGCGCGACTATGACGAAAAAAACTATATTACGGAATAATTTTTTGCCGTTTTTTTGCTTGGTTGCAAGTTTCACCGTTTGTCGCCTTTTCTGCCGAATAATAATTTTTTAATGCGCTTGAAAACGCCCCTTTTTTCTGTTTCCTCTCCTTGCGCGGCGGACTGTTTTTCGTCCGCGAAAATGCCTTTCGCGTCGTCTACGCCCTTTAACGAGGGGTGGCTGTAATCCATTGCTTCGGGGTAAGCAATCCCGGGCAGAGTTCTGTCCTCATAAGAAAGCTTTTCTTCCTCGACGCTCTCTTTAACGGAATTTTCTTCCGCTTCGAGAACAGCTTCGGGCGGGGTTTCTTCGGTAAAAGCGGAGGAATAAGGCTCGGGCTTAGGGGCAAACTCAAAGGACTTTAAGTCGTCTTTTACGTCCGTTTTGTCACCCGTTTCGGTTGATTTTTGTTCGGTAGAAATAACTTCCTTTTCGTCAATGTCGGCGGCGGGGATGTCCTCTTTGTTTTCTGCGGTTTTGAGCTTATGGATAAGACCGAGGGACAAAAGTTCTTCGAAAGAAGTTACGGGGAAGTCCTCGGCGGAGTAAACCTTTTTGATTTTTTTGGCTTTGACGAGCGAGTATTTTTGCGCGAGAACGCCGACGAGCGTAAGCGCGTATTTAAGCGTTCTGTTGCCGCGGATTTTTATGAGCGTAGGCGTGCGCGCGTACTTCTTTTTGTCGGACAAATCGGTCAGGCGATACGCCTCGTATAAGGCAGGCGCGTCCGAGCGCAGAACGTTGGTGAAAAAGCACAGGGTTTTGCCGCGCATGTTTATGCAAGCTATCCTGTCTTTTCCGTACTTGACGTTGGTAAAGTACCCGCTCATGCGGATTTTTACGTCCTTAAACTCCGCAAAAGCGTTGAGTATCCGAATAAAATAATCCTTGGTAACGTCGTCCGCAAGGCGGATTTTCGCCTCGAAGTCCTTTACGTATTCAAGCCCTTTATACACTACCGCGCCGGAAGAAGATTCCAAAGTATCGTCTTCGGTTTCGGTAATATCCTCGGGTTGCTCCTCTTCGCTCTTCTTTAAGGGGTTTAGTTCGCGATAGGTTTTTTGAGCTTTGACGGCGGCTAAGACGTTGACAAGCACTTCTTCGTCGTCGAAGTTTTCTTTAATTTCGGGTGGTAGTTTCACGTTATATTTCTCCTCTTTTTCAATCGATTGCTCGGTTATTATTTTCGGCGAAAAGAGCGGCGTTTTGTATTCAGAAAGAACCGTTCTTTCAGTCGAATTATCGTTCGTTTCGTGTAAAAAACGCAAAAACGACATAGCCGCCGAACCGTAAAGTCCGTCGATATAATTTTTGCTTAAATCAAAGACCTTTTCGCCCACCGTCACGCCCATGCCGAAGTCGTCGTAACTTTCGATGAACTCCCAAAGTTCGAGCGCGTCACGGAAGTATTTGTTCTTTAAAATTGCGTTCGTGCGCATTACGGGCGGACGAATAAAATTCCTGCCTAATTGCTTGCAAAAATCCGAATCGGCGTAGCCTTTGACAACGGCGTCCAACCGCTCGGCGCGCTTGAAAAGCGGAGAACCGAAAAGGCTTTTTACGCCGTTGTTGTCGCCCTCGCTCAAAGGCGAAGCGAGCGTGACGGCAAGTTTTATTTCGCCGCGTTTTTCGCCCGAATAAAAGCGTGTTTCAAAGCTGACTTCGTCCTTTTTTTCGTCCGCGCCTTTTTCTTTTATCGCGCTAAAACGCTCCGTAACGAAAAAGTACAGACGGGAAATAAGCGTGTTTAAAAATTTGTTTTCGTAAGTCAGAACGGAATCTTCGCGGAAAACGTTCAAAAGCTTTGTGGGCGTAACGGAGCCGTACTCGTCCGCTTCCGAAATATAGTCGGTGTGGCGGGCAAGGTGGGAAATGGAACGACCGCTGATTTTGCGGGTAAGCTCTATCGGCAAAACCTCTTCCGTTTCGGAAATGAAGTGCGTGGGGTTGCGCAAAAGATAGTCAAGCGACGGAAGCGCGGCTTCGATTTTTTCTATCCACGTTTCGTCGAGAGCCTTTAAGATTATCTTTCTATTTGACTTTACGCTCGTTTCGCCGGCGGCAAAAAGAGAAAGAAGCTCGCCGTAAAAAGGATTGTCTTTAAAAAGCTTTTCGGTAATCTCTTTCGTGTTCTCGTAAGCGGTAAAAACGTCGTTTAACGCGCTTATAGGCGGGTTTATAGCAGATTCCGCAGAAGTTTCGGGCGCGGTTTCGGGCGGTGTTTTTTCTTTGTCGCGCTCAACGGGGTTTTCGCGAGTTTTTCCTTTTATGACGCGGATAAGCCCGCGCGCGACGAGGTTGTCGAAGCTTTCCGACCTAATCGAAAACGGCAAAGTTCCCTCGCCGTCCTTTTTGACGAGAGAAAACTCTTCCGCAAGTTTTTGTATTTGCTTAACGGCGTGCTTTGCGCCGCCCTCGCTTTTTATTTTGAACGCCGAAGGGGTCTTTTCATACTTCCTTTTTTCGCCGGCGTCAATAGCTTTGTACTTTAAGGACGACACGTCCTCTAAGCGGGCGGCAAGGTATAAGCAAAGGGTTTTTCCGCTTATACCGACCCTTGCAAAGGCTTTTTTGCCTACGAAAAATCCCACGCCGCTCCAACCGGTGCGCGCGCGGACCTTTTCGTAAGAGAGGATTTCGCCCACGATAAGCGCGTAATAATTCTTTACGGCTTGCTCGGATAAAAGAAGTTTTGCCGTAAAGGACCTATCGTATCTGAGCTTATCAAGCCAGGCGAAGCCGTTTTGTTTTAAGTTGTTTTTTTCGCCCGAATCGAACATTTTTATTCCTTTTATTCTTTAAGTTGACAAAAAATCAGTAAGTCTTTTGCAAACGCTTTAAGTAAGCTATGCTTTCTTTCATTTTTCCTTTGCCGAATTCCGAGTCTAAAAAGCCGATAAGCGGTCTTATTTCGTCGCGAATGAGCGAAAGGTTCAAACTTTCGAATTTGCGGAAAACTTTTGTGACGAAAACATAGTCTATCGCCTCTTCTTCCGTACCGCCGCAAGCGACGTACACGGGAACGAAGTTGTTAATTTGCTTTATGATACGGTTGCCGAACGCCACTCTGAAGTGTTCGATTACGTACGAATCGAGCCGCTCTATTTTGTTGAGCATGGACACGGAAACGGGGTGTTCCTTTGTGGCTTTTTCATACAAGCCCTCGACGTACGAATAGGAAACGCGCTTGCCCGTGGTCGCGGGCGCGTCAAAGTAAACGCCCTTAGAGTCAAGATTGATGACGAACGCACGGTCGTAAACCTTGTCGGAAACGGAGAAAGTGGAATCGTCGTTGTTTATTGTGCCGATATACCAGACGTTCTGCGGAATTTTGAGGTTTCCGCCGACGAGCTTAACGGGGTCGGTGTCCCACGAGGACGGAACAAGTTCTATCTTCCATTCCTCGGGGTCGGGCATTTCGAGAACGGAAAGCATTTCCGCAAAGTAATACTCGACTCTCGCGATGTTCATTTCGTCGAGAATGATTACGTTGAGGTCGTCATTGTAGCCCGCTTCGTAAATGCGTTTTAAGACTTCCGTTTCGTTGAATTTTTTGGTAAATTCGTTAAAATAACCGAAAAGCTCGTTTCTGTCACGCCAGGACGGCTGAACGGAAGCGATTGTCGAATCGTTCAAAAAGTATTTGCCCATGACGTACGGGAGCGAAGTTTTACCCGTACCCGAGATACCTTGCAGAATAATGAGCTTTGTGGAAGCAAGCCCGGCAAGCATAAGGCGGATTGTGCGAACGTCGTAATAAAGTTCGTTGTTGAAGCACGCAAAATTCCTCAAATCGTCGCAAAGCTCTTTCAAGCTCATGCTCGTGTCGTACTTAGGCGCTTCGTAAAAAGCGTACTTTTCGTCGATTGCCGAAAGACGATAAAATCTGCTTTGGTCTTTGCCTTTTATCGGTTCGCCGGCGGTTTCGGCAACGGCGGCTTCCGCAAGCCGCATTTCCTCGTCGAACATTCTCTTCATCTGTTCGTAGCTAAGCCCGGCTTGGGCAACCTTTAACTGAATTATACGCTCTTTTTCGTTTGTCAGGCGCAAAACGTCGCGGTGCAGGTCGGAAATTTCTTCGAGTAAGTCCTCGTTGCCGACAAGCGTCGAACGGAAACGAATGAACTTTCTTATGCCGAGTATCAAAAGGAAAACAATCCCCACGATTACCGCGAACGCAAGAATAAAGGAAAGCACGGAAAAAATCCAGTCGAGCGCGCCGAAATTCGCCCTTTCGTCCGACCAAAGCTTAAAGTAATAAGCAAAATCGAAAATCTTCGCTATTCCTAAGCCTATGCCTTTGAATATCGTCCAGAATCCGTCTATTAAGTTTCCGAAAAAGGCTTTGAACCAGGTCAAAAAGCCGTATAAAAAATTTGTCATAATATCTACCATATGCGGGCTTTGCCCGCTCGATATTTGCGCTTACAGCGCAATCGATATGCCGCAATGCGGCTCGATATTTGCCTATCGGCAATCGATATTCGCACGTAAAGTGCGAGATTTTTTTAAGGTCGTACTCAAAATCCCCTCATCCACCGCCGCTTAAAGGCGGTCCCCCTTCCCCACAAGGGGGAAGGTCGTCTTGTCGCGTGCAAAAAGAAAGCTTTTGATAATAATAAACGGCTATCTTTATGCGCACCTTACAGTCAGGCTTGAACGGAATGTGAACGGCTATCATACGCCTACCTTCCACCGCATGCCGCTTGTCGGCAGGCTTTGTGGGGAAGGGGGACCGCTTTAGCGGTGGATGAGGGGATAATACGTACAACCTCTAAAATTCCTAACGCGAAGCGTGAATATCGAGATTGCCTCTTGTGGCAAAATGTGCCGCTATTGCGGCGTTAGGTCAACTTTCAGTCTTTCTTATTCTCTTCCTGCTTACGCAAATATTCTTCTATCGCGCGCTGCTTTATCAGCTCTTCGTCCGCTTGCGTAATCATTTTTTTGCCGTCGTTTTTTACGCTTATTACCGTGCGAATGAAAACGACTAACTGATATATAAAGAACGCCGCGAGCGGTAAGAGAATGCACAAGCCGAAGCCGAGGCGAGAACTCAAAAAGCTCAAAGCCCCTCCTATTCCGCCGATTTCCTTACCCGTGTATACCGCTATAAGCGCGCCGCGCGAGACAACTTCCGTGCCGATTGCCATTTGGCGGTTGTCGCCTTGGGTCGTGACGGAAGTCACTTTGCCGCTTGCGTCGCGGTCTATTTTTACGATACGGTGCGTGTTGTATTCGCCCTTTTCGAT
>CAKQSU010000028.1 GCA_934273135.1 uncultured Clostridia bacterium | reverse complement strand
AAGTACCCCTCGCTAAACGCCGTTTCGTACCAGAGATAGCCTACGTAAACGCCTTCGCTGTAATCGACGTACGCCACCTGAATGCCGCTCGCCGTGTATAGTCCGGTGCTTTCAAGCCCGCTCGTAAGATACGTCGGGTTTGTCGTATGGTCGTATGAATAGGTGTCCACGGTACGCCCGGACGGATTGATTTCGCCCGTGAGTATTCGCCCGAGCGCGACTATTCCGCTGTTGCCGGGCGCGTAGACCGCAAGCGCGGCGTCCACGTCGTATTCGTCGATAAACCCGCATTCCAAAAGGTTGGTCGTGTTAAGCACGACTATAACCGTGCCGAAGTTGTCGCGAACGGTGCGCAAAAGATTTTCTTCTTCCTCGCAAAGCTGCAAATACGTTCTGCCGTTGTTGCGAAGCGTGCCGTTTACTTTCTGCTTTTTACTGCAATCCGCGCCCTCGCCCGAACGGCGTGAAAACACGACTATCGCTATGTCGGAAAACGCCTTCGCCGCCTCTAAGCGGGAACTATTGAGAAAATCGTTTGAAGAAACGACTATGTTTGTGTCTATCGTGTCCGCGTCTACGCTCTTTCTCGAAAGCGGCAAGTTGTTATAGTCATCGCAAAGTTCTTCGTTAAGGTTAAGCCCCGACTGCCTTAATCCGTCGTAAAAAGTTACGCTGTCGCTGCCGCCGCCCGCGCCCGAGCCGGTGCCTTGATAAATAAAGCCGTTATCGGACGCGCCCCAGCCGAACACGTTCACGTCGTATTCGAAAAGCGGCAAAACGTTATCTTTGTTTTTGAGCAAGGTTATGCCCTCTTCGCAGATTTTTTCGGAAAGGGCGTTGCCCTCCGCGCGGGCTTGCTGGGAGCCTTCGGAATCGAGGTCGATACCGTAGCCGCACAAAGCTTGCGTTATGGTCGTCGAGAAGCTCGCCGCCACAAAATCCACGCAGAAAAGTAATAGTATACACAGCACGACGAACGCATGCGTAAAGCCTTTTATAGTTTTATTCATCGGTTAATCTCCGTATTTTTATTAAGCGACTTCAACCGCAAAGTAGTCGAGGTTGTGGCAACCGCCGTTTAAGACTTCTATTTCTATCTCGTTGTAGCCCTTTTTAAAGGTCGCCGCGGCTTTTGCCGTTTCGCAAACGTTCCAGGTACCCGTCCAGTTAAGCGTTGCGCCCGTCTTTATTTCAACGCCGTTGACTCTGATTTTTAAGAGTTCGTCTAAGTTCATATTCGCGCCGTTTGCCGAAGCGCGCATAACGAATTTTGCCGCCAAATCGCCGTCCGACAAGTTGTTGACGGTAATCGTAATTTTGTTACCCTCTTTACTTAATGCGCAAACGCTCGTACCGCCGTCGCTGTTGGCTTCGACGCCGTAATGCGTTCCGTCGTTGCGACTGCTAAGACACGCGGAATAATCGAGCCTTTCCGCTTCGACTTTGTAAAGCCCCGCGGTCGAAGAAACTGTTATCGTACTCATGCATTCGGGCAGAACTTCGTTGCCGTTCGGGCTTACCACAACGTAAAAACCGTCGAGGTTTACGAAGTTCACCGAGCCGGGTACGCGTTCTTTCACCACGATTTCAAAGGTGTTCAAACCTTTCGTTAAATCAAGGTTTTTAAAGAATGCGTGGTCCCAGTCGAACCAGTGCGCGCCGTCCGGGTTCCATACGAAAAGCTTGCCGCTTTTTACTTCAACGCCGTTCCATTTTGCCGTCATTATGTCGTCGGCGTTCAAATCTAAATGCGTTGCCGCCGCCCTCATGACGATATTTATTTTAGCCGCTTGCTTAGCGTAAATACTGAAAGAAAACTTGTTGTCTTTTACGGAAAGTGCGCCTACGCTCTTTCCGCCGCTCGTCGTCGGATATCCCGCCGGCGGCGTTTCGACGTTATGCGTCGAATTCGGGTCGTTTGAGTTTACGCATTTGGAATAATCGAGGCTTTCCGCTTCAATCGTATAAACGCCGTTTTCCGCGTTTTCGACAACTAAATCGCAAGCGGGAACAGGTTCTTCATGTCCCGCGCATTTATCTTTGCAAACGGGGTCTTGACATTCCGCATCGAGGCACAAACCGCACTCGGGGCATTTGTGCTTGCATTCGTGCGCGGTTTTTCCGACCGTGCCGAGAAGTTCTTCTTCGCCCGTCGGCGCAACTATCAGATAAAAACAATCGAAGTTAGGCGCGTTGACGGTACCTTGCTCGTCGCGTGCGATGATAGTTACTTCAAAGTCGTTTTTACCCTCTTTCACGTCGAGATTAGAAAAATAAGCGTGGTCCCAGTCAAACCAATGCGCATGGTCGGTGTTCCATTTAAGCGTTTTTCCGCTCTTGACTTCAACGCCGTTCCAGGTTACCTTTATAAACTCGTCCAAGTTCATATCGGTTTCGGTCGGAGCCGCGCGCATTACTATGGTCGCTTTAACGTTGACGGCGCTGTTTACCGTAAAGCCGAATTTGTTTCCCGCAACCGAGAGCGCGCCTACGCTCTTTCCGCCGCTCGTAACGGGGTATTCCTGCGTGGGTTCTTCAACGCTGTGCGTAGTGCCGTCGCCGCGCATGCTTATGCAAGAGCTGTAATCGAGGCTTTCCGCTTCAACCGTAAAGACTCTGTTTTCCGCGTTTTCGACGTTGACTATAGTCTTTTCGCCTGCGGGCGCGTTATCTTCTATCGTTGCGGGGAGTTTTTCCTCGCCGGTCGGGCTTACAATCAGGTAAAAACAGTCAAAGTTAGGCGCGTTGTTGCCGTTTACGGTAAGTAAAAGCTCGTTTTTGCCTGCTTTCAAATCAAGATCGGTATACACGGCATGAGCCCAGTTAAACCAACCGCCGTCCGTCCAGGGCAAGGTTTTTCCGCTCGTTATAACCGCGGAATTCCAAGTGATGTTCATCATTTGGTCTATGTCGATATTGACGTGCGTAGCGGAAGCGCGAATCACGAGAGTAAGTTTTGCCGCCGCTTTGCTGTTTACTATAAAGCCGAATTTGTTGCCTATAACAGATAAAGTGCTTGCACATTTTCCTCCGGAGGTTACGGGGAATTGCTGCATCGGCGTTTCTATATCCGGTTGTAACGAATGGTCGTTAGAGTTTACGCACCAGCCGAAGTCCATATCTTCCGCTTCGACGGTGTAAACGTGTTTTTCGGCGGATTCTATCGACAAAACTTCGTTGAGAACAAATGCCGCTCTTACGGAAATTTTTAAGCTTACCTTTTTGCCGCCGTAAGAGATAACAACGCGGTTGTCCTCGCGGGTGAGCGCGCCGATTTTGTCTATCGCGTAGTCGGTGACTTCTTCCTTTGTCGAATCGTTATAGAACGCCGTGACGACCATGCCAGTTTTGTCGAAAGTTTCGCCGACTATGTATTCGGTTTTTGTGGGTTGCGTCGTTACGCCGATACGCATAAGCTTCTTCTGCTTCGGTTCTTTTTCGCCGCAGATCGTGCATACGCCGTTTTCGTAAACGTGCTTACCGCTTTCGCAAGTCTTTTTGCCGCAACCTACCGCGGTAAAGACGGTTGTGAAAACGAGTACGAAAGCAAGCAGAATTGTTAAAAATCTTTTCATTTTACCTCCAAGAGCGTTTTTTGTTGTCCGCTCATCCTTTTTTTCGGCGAAGCCCGCCGCCCGTTTTAGCTTTGTTTTTTCTGTTTGGCGGCAAACAATCGCTTGTGAACAAATTATAAACCGAAGGTGTTTGCCGTTCAATAAAAGCGGCGCAAATTAACCCGTTTTCGGCTTAATTGATTTTTTCGCTAAAAATTCGACAGACAACCGCCCTTTAAAAAACGAACCTCAAAAGGCAAAACCAAAAAAGCCGTCACAGCGGAAAAAGGATATTGAGAGTGAAAACTTTGTCCTCGGTTTTTACGACCATATCGCCGCCGTACTTGTCGCAAATGGCGCGCATGCTCGACATTCCGTACCCGTGGCGAAGCCTGTCGTCCTTTGTCGTTTGAATAAGCCCGTCGCTTATCACGATATCTTTTTCGTAGTAGTTGTGGATATTGACGGCAAGGAATCCGTTCACGCGTTTGAGCGACACGCCGATGACCTTTTTGTCGGCGGCTAAGTTTGTTACCGCTTCGATTGCGTTGTCGAGCGCGTTGCCGAACAGAACGTAAATATCCGCGTCTTTCATAAAATCAAGGCTCTTGCCGTCCGCCATGCACGATAAGTTAATGCCGTTCCGATAGCAGAACAAACTCTTTTCGGTAAGAATGGTGTCGAGCGCGTCGTTTCCCGTTTTCACCGTCGTGCCGTAAATGGAAATCGCGTCCTCAATCTCTTTGAGCGTTTCGTCCGCAACCCGCCCGTCGCCGGCGATGAGCCTTATTTTATATTTTAAGTCGTGGCATTGCCTGTTGACGAGTTCAATGTTGTTTTTTACGGTAAAATATTGCTTTCGTTCAAGCTCCAAAAGCCCGTACACGACGCTCAGTTCGTTTTCGAGTTCTTTTCTCACCGGCAGTTCGAATTGATGAACGAGGAGTATAAAACACAGCAAAACGTTGAAAATCGCGAGCATGCGCGTATAATATTTGTCGGGCGTTTTAATCGAATAATACGTAACGCACGCGCTTAAAACGATGTCGGCAATGACTACGAGCGTTATTAAAAGCATAACGTTTTTGCTCTTCAATTTAAGCCCGTTGTTGCGCTTTATTTTCCGCGCGAAAACCATATACCCCGTCCAGTAAGTTACGACGAATACCCCGAGATACATGAGCATCGATTGCGGCTCGCCGAACGGCGCGTAAACGGTGCCGGCAAGCATGTCCGAATACACGTTTCCGCTCGAAACGCCGGTGACGGAAGAAAGGAAATCGTAAGTTTCGTAAGCGATATGTTGCACGGTATAACCCGCGGTAGAGCAGAATAAGAGGTTTATAAAGCTTTCGTCAAAGCTGATTAAAAGGCTTATAAGCGTAGCGGCGTACATCGCAAGGAACAAAAAACTGCACCAGAATGCGTTGTAACCGGGAACGGGCAAACAAAAAGAAACGCCGTAGCTTAAAGCGACGGAAAGTATTATCCGCCACCAAAAACCCGTGCGTTTTTTGAGCTTTACCGCGAATAACGCTTCCGCAAGCAAAAGCTCGGTCATGAATATCGGTTTATATTGAAACAATTGAGTCGGCGCGTACATAGTTACTCCCCCGTGTCGTCGTTTAAAAAGCTGTTAAGCGCGTGGACGAATTCCGTGCGCTTGTGCTGGGAAATCTGCAACTTAGTTTCGCCTAAGTACACGAATACGTCTTTAAGCTGAGTGACGTACTTTAAGTTGACGAGATAGCAACTGTTGCACCGTTTGAAGTTTTTCGGCAGCCCGCCCTCTATGCTTTTGAGCGTTCCTCTCACCGCGTAATCGCCGCGCTTCGTGTGGTAAACGATGTTATGCCCCGAAGTTTCGATAAAGCTCACGTCATTACTGCTTATCGTCGCAAACCCGCCGTCGATTCTCAGTCTTATCTGCACGCCGCCGCGAACCTTGACGGAAGAGAGGGCGCGTTTCAATTTTATGAAAAAGTTACTGCGCGACACCGGCTTGACGATATAGTCAAATGCGTTCACTTCATACCCGTTTACGGCAAGTTGCGCCATGTTGGTTACGAATATGAGCATAACGTCCTCGTCCATTTTTCGTAGTCTTTTGGAAGCTTCGAGTCCGTCGATATCGGGCAGCATGATATCCATGAAAACCATATCGAAATCGGCGGCGTACGCGTCGAGAAAAACGAGCGCGCTTTTAAACCGCACCACGTTGAATTCCGCTTTGTCGCCCGAATCCTTGCTGTAACTTGAAAAAAACGATTTGAGCATCGCAAAATCACTGTCGTTGTCTTCGACTACGGCAATTCTAAACATAACCTTACCTCTCTTTGTCGCGGCTGTCCGTCATCGGCATTTTTTGCGGCTTTACTTAACAAGTATTTTGCGCCGTTTTATTGTCCGATTTCAGTTTTCGCCGCTTTTTTTGCTTTTTTCGCGCGTAAAATGTTCAACACGATAAGCGTTGCGCCTACACCGATAACCCCCACCGCCGAAACGACAGCGATAATCGTAACCGCCAGATTTTCGCGGCAGAAAGTCAAAAATATTTCCCAAGCCGTCATAACTTAAAATTCCTCCGTTTTTTCTCGATTGTAACGCAAGGTTTTTATTTTTGCAACCGCATAGGAGTAAATTAAGCCCTTTTCGGCATATTTTAAGTTTTTGCCGTTTCTCTTCGGGCGTTCTCTCTCAGCTCGTATTTTTATTTTTCACGCGCTATTATTGTATCATGACAAAGCGCAAAAATCAATATGTAAACGAAAATTCCATTCTAAAAATTTACATTTTTCTTCAAATCCCCGCCTATAAGTCGATTATCGGCAGTTTTTACGCGCTTTAAAAAATTCACGAACCATAGAAGCATAAAAATTTTCGATAAAATTTGCAAAATCGCGTAAATAAAAGTTGACACGAATTTTTTTGTATGGTACGATATAGCGGTAATGATAGAGGCGCGGTGCCTAAAAGTAATTTGTCGTTTATCGGAATATCGACGGCAAACGAAAGGATTCACCGCCGAAACGGTTTGGTTTTTTCCGTAAAATCTTCCGTTGGGTTGCAAGGGAACACCTTGCAGACTGTCGCAAAGGCTACTTTGCGGGGCGCTATTGTGTAATTTTTTATGATTATTATGCATGCATTCCGTATAACCTTTGCGTTATACGGTTTTTTTTCGACAAATTTTTATCAGGAGATACAAAAAATGAAAAAATTCTTGCACCTTGTAACAATGCTTGTTTTAGCTTGCATGCTGACGCTTTCCGTCTTTTCCTTCGCGGGTTGCGCCACGAAAAAGGACCCGAACAAAATTTACGTGGGCATGGAATGCGGGTACGCGCCTTTTAACTACACGCAAACAACCAACGTGAACGGCGCGGTTAAAATTTCCAATGCGAACGGCTACGCTAACGGCTACGACGTTATGATCGCAAAAAAGATTGCCGAATCGCTCGGTAAAGAACTCGTTATCGTCAAGTACAAATTCGAAGCCCTTATCCCGGCTGTTCAGGCGGGCAGTCACGACTTCATCATCGCAGGCATGTCCCCCACCGCGGAACGCCTCGAAGCCGTGGATTTTTCGGACGCGTATTACGAAAGCCAACTCGTTATAGTCGTCAGAAAAGACGGTAATTTTGCTCAAGCAACCTCGTTGAACGACTTCAACGGCGCAAAAATCGTCGCTCAGAAAGGCACCTTCCACGACACCGCTTTAAAGGCTCAAGCCGAAAATTACGGCATTATCCGCCAGACCCCGCTCGCCACCTTCCCGGCAATGATAAACGCGCTCAACTCCAAGGCGATTGACGGCTACGTCGCGGAAGAACCGGGTGCAATCGCCGATTGCGCTGCAAATAAGGACTTAACGTATATTCACCTCGAAAACAACAAAACGGGCTTCACCGCTTCAACGGAAGATGTCCAGATTGCAATCGGGCTTAAAAAGGGCAATGAATTGAGAACCGCTTTAAACGAAGCTCTCGCCAAAATCGATACGGCAACTCGCCTCGAAATGATGACCAAGGCTACGGAATACGCCGTTGAATAATAAACGATAAAAGGACAAAAAAATGGTTTTTGCAAAAATAGGCGAAATAATATCGACATATTATCTCGATATTTTAGGCGGCGTGGGGTTGACCCTCTTAGCTGCGCTAATCGGCACGATAATCGGCTTATTGATAGGCTTATTGATAGGAATATACCGCACGATGCCTACCCCTAAGAACAAATTTTTAAGGGTTTTAAAGAAAATCGGCGACGTTATACTCAACGTTTATATCGAAGTTTTCCGCGGCACACCGATGATGGTTCAGGCAATGGTTATCTTCTGGGGCTTCGCCCTCTTAAACAACGGGCAAACCTTGGACGTAACTTTTTCCGCTCTCTTTATCGTTTCCATAAATACGGGTGCGTATATGGCGGAAATCGTCCGCGGCGGCATTATCTCTATCGATAAAGGTCAGTTCGAGGGTGCCGAAGCCGTCGGTATGACGCATTTTCAGACAATGGTACACGTCGTTCTGCCTCAGGCGTTGAGGAACATTTTGCCCTCCGTTGCAAACGAATTCGTAATAAACATAAAAGACACGTCCGTTTTGAACGTTATTGGGTTTACCGAACTGTATTTTCAAGCCGACACCATAGTTTCCGCAACCTACCAGACGTTTGCGACATATCTTCTTGTTGCGGCGATATACTTCGTACTGACTTTCGCCATTACGAGGATTTTAAGGCTTATCGAAAAAAAGATGGACGGCAAAAAGAACTACGTCGTTCTCGGCTCGCAGAACATGGACGCGGACTCTTACGCGCGCGAACAAGCAAAAGCGGGAGGTAAAAACTAATGGCTGACAAAATAATTGAAATTAGCCGTTTAAAAAAGGCTTTCGGCGAAAATTCAGTTTTAAAAGACATAAGCTTTTCCGTCGAAAAAGGCGACGTAATATCGATAATCGGTCCGTCCGGCTCCGGCAAGTCCACGCTCTTACGGTGCGTAAACTTCCTCGAAACCCCGAGCGGCGGCGAAATTTTCTTCCACGGCAAACCCGTCGACGACAAGGAATTAAAGCTCACCGATTACCGCGCGCGCGTGGGAATGGTTTTCCAATCTTTCAACCTCTTCGACAATATGACCGTGCTTAAAAACTGCACAGCCGGGCAAAAAATCGTGCTTAAACGGAGCGAGGAAGAAGCAAAGAAAGTCGCGCTCGAAAACTTAAGCAAAGTCGGCATGTCCGCGTACGTCAATGCCCGCCCCAAACAGCTCTCCGGCGGTCAAAAGCAACGCGTCGCAATCGCAAGGGCTTTGTGTATGAACCCCGAAGTAATACTCTTTGACGAACCGACTTCCGCCCTCGACCCCGAAATGGTAGACGAAGTTTTAGCCGTTATGAAGTCGCTTGCCGAAAGCGGCATAACGATGATAATCGTCACCCACGAAATGGCGTTTGCGCGCGACGTATCGAACAAAGTAATCTTTATGGACGGCGGCGTTATCGAAGAGCAAGGCACCCCGAGCGAGATATTCACCTCCCCGAAAAGCCCCCGCACCAAAGAATTTTTATCCCGGTTTTTCAAAAGCTGAAAATATTTTCATATAAATAATGTTTTTTATATTATATATCGCGGCTTCCCCTCGAAAGCCGCGATATTTTTTTGCCGCAAATAATATACTTACGATTATTATACTTACGATTATTATACTTACGATTATTATACTTACGATTATTATACTTACGATTATTATACTTAC
>CAKQSU010000027.1 GCA_934273135.1 uncultured Clostridia bacterium | reverse complement strand
TTCTCGCCCCGACCGGAAAAATCGTTTCCGGCTCCATAAAATACAACGGCACGGAGCTTGTCGGCGCGAGCGAAAAAGTCATGAAGAACATTCGCGGCAACAAGATTTCGATTATTTTCCAGGACCCGATGACGAGCTTAAACCCGACTTACACAATCGGCAGACAGCTTGTCGAAGCCATAACTTTGCACACCGACCGAAATAAGGCTCAAGCAAAGGAAAGGGCGATAGAGATGTTAAAGCTCGTAAACGTGAACGAACCCGAAAAGCGAATGAAGCAATATCCTTACGAATTTTCGGGCGGAATGCGGCAAAGGGTTATGATAGCGATGGCACTTGCGTGCGAACCGGATATCCTCATTGCCGACGAACCGACCACCGCGCTCGACGTTACCATTCAGGCTCAGATTCTCGACCTTATGATGAAACTTCAAAAGGAAATGGGAATGGCAATAATAATGATAACCCACGACCTCGTCGTTATCGCGAAGATGTGCGACGAAGTAATAGTCATGTACGCGGGCGGCATTTGCGAACAAGGCACCGCCGACGAGATATTCTACAATCCGCGCCATGCCTACACGAAAGGGCTTTTAAGGTCGATTCCGAGGGTGGACGGCTCGGGCAAACGGCTCGAACCTATCCGCGGCACGCCGATAGACTTATTGAATATGCCCAAAGGTTGCCCGTTTGCGCCGAGATGTTCGGAAGCTTTGAAAATCTGCCTTGACTGTAAAGCCCCGCGGCTCGATATAAACCAATTCCACAAAGCCGCGTGCTGGATAAACGTAGCCGAAAAATTCGATTCCGGCGAGATAACGCCCCAAGAGCTTGACGAGATTATAGAACGACAGGGAGGGCAAAAAAATGGGTGAACCGGCGAAAAAACTTTTAGAAGTAGTAGATTTAAAAGAATATTTCGACATAAACGTCGGGGCATTCAAAACTAAACCCTTAAAAGCCGTGGACGGCGTATCGTTTTTCGTCAACAAGGGCGAAACGCTCGGGCTTGTGGGCGAATCGGGTTGCGGCAAAACGACGGTCGGCAGAACTATTCTCAACCTTTATAAGCCGACTTCCGGAAAAATCATTTTTGACGGCAAGGAAATAAAAGACAAAAAGAGCCTTGCCGAATTCAGAAGAAAAGCAACGATGGTTTTTCAGGACCCGTACTCGTCGTTAGACCCTCGAATGACGGTTGAGGACATAATCGCCGAGCCGCTCGACATTCACAAAATGTGTCCGACCAAGGAGGAGAGGCGAAAACGCGTACTCGAACTTATGGGTTACGTCGGGTTGAACAGCGAACACGCTTCCCGTTACGCGCACGAATTCTCCGGCGGGCAAAGACAGCGTATCGGCATAGCCCGCGCGCTTGCGGTAAATCCCGAATTTATCGTTTGCGACGAACCCGTTTCCGCGCTCGACGTGTCAATTCAGGCGCAAGTCGTCAACATGTTCGAAGATTTGCAGAAAAAACTCGGCTTAACGTATCTTTTTATCGCGCACGACCTGCTTGTCGTTCGCCATATAAGCGACAGAATAGCCGTAATGTACCTCGGGAAGCTGGTAGAAGTCGCTCCGTCGGACGAAATTTGCGACTATCCCTTACACCCGTACACCAAGGCTTTGATGTCGGCAGTGCCTTTGCCCGACCCCAAAGCCGCAAGAGAAAGCGAAAGAATAGTCTTAGAGGGCGATATCCCGAGTCCTCTCGACGCACCGAGCGGCTGTCCTTTCAGAACGCGTTGCCCCGTTGCGGAAGAAAAATGCTCGCTTTCTATGCCCGAATTAAAGGAGGTAAAGCCAGGCAGGTTCGTTGCTTGTCACAAAGTAAAGCCCGCCGCAATGTAAAAATTCAAGAGGTAAAAAAATGATAAAACGCAGAATTTTAAAACAAAAGTTGAGCCTTTCGAGGCGCAAAACAAAAACTTAAAGCACATAACTTAACACAAAACCTAAAACACAAAACTTTTACAAAACAAAAACTCAAAAAAATACTAAAAAAATCAAAAATGCGGAAGCCGAAATGCAATGCGGTCGGAAGCAAAAAATAAACAAGAAAGGAGACTTTTAACATGAAAAAGATATTAGCGGCAATTATTGCGGCAATCAGCTTAACGTTCTGCTTTATGACGGGCTGTTCACCGAAGGAAAAAGGCGCGCCGCCTACAATGACCTACCTTTATAACACGAGTACCGGTCATAAGGCGATAGCCGAATACTTACAGCAAGCGTTAAAAACCGCGGGCGTTACCGTAACGCTCGAAAACCAGGAATGGAACACCTTCCTTACCACCCGTAAGAACGGCGATTACACGATAGCCCGTAACGGCTGGATTGCCGATTACAGCGACCCCATATGCTTCTTGGATATGTGGACGACCAACTCCGGCAATAACGACGTTCAATTCGGTAAAGGCGCGCATAAGGACATTAAGCTTTACGACCTCGACCTCACCGCTTACGGCGGCAAAAAGGTTACGAAGGGAACGTGGGCGGAAACGTACGACGTGCTTATCTCTATGATTAAGAAAGAAAAAGACAACGTTAAGCGTTACGCCATGATGCACCTTGCGGAAGATTTGCTTATGGAAACCGGTTGTATCGTTCCTATTTACTTCTACACCGATATCTATATGATAGACGACTCGGTTAAAGGTTTTTACTCCAACCCGCTCGGCTACAAGTACTTCCAGAACACAACGATAGAGGGCAAGAGCGAAATAAAAGTCTGCCTTGCATCCGAACCGAAGAGCTTGGATCCCGCGGCGAACACCGCCGTTGACGGCGCAACCTTGCTCGCGCACCTCTTCTCCGGTCTCGCTAAGTGGGAACTTGACGAAAATGGCAACCTCGTCGTCGTTGCCGATTCCGCGCAGGAACTCACGAAAGGCGTCGAAAACGCGGACGGAACCGTTACTTACACTTACGTTTTGAAGGATAACACCTGGTCGAACGGTCAAAAAGTAACCGCTCAGGACTTCGTTTATTCCTGGAAACGTGCCGCAAGCCCCGAATACGATTATCACTATATGTTCGAAAACGTCAAGGGCTTCGGTGAAGACAAGGTCGACGGACTCGTTCCGCTCGCAGTTGAAGCAACCGACGAAAAGACCTTGAAAGTAACGCTCACTTCCGACGTTGCTTACTGGAACGAACTCTTAGCCTTCCCCGTATTCTTCCCTGTTCATCAGGCTACCGTTGCAAGCGAAAGCTGGGCGACCGAACCCACTACTTACGTTTCGAACGGCGCGTACAAAATGACTAAATGGGATCATAACAGCGTCATTACGCTCGACAAGAGGGCTGATTACTTCGACGCGGCGGACGTTACGATGCCGACAATCCACTTCTACCTCTCCGACGACGATTCCAACATGCTCGCCAACTTCAAAACCGGCGAGTGGCAGCTTATCGACAGCGTTCCCAACGACGAAATAGACAAGCTCAAAAAGGATTACCCGAACGAATTCGTCGTTGCCGGGCAGATCGGTACTTATTACGTTTGCTTCAACATCAATGCCAACCTGTTGCCGTCGCAATCGACGCTTAAAGGCGTAGAAAAGGAAAAGGCGCAAACCGAAATAAGAAAGGCGTTGAGTCTTTTGATCGACCGCAATTACGTAGTCGAAGAAATAGGCAAAGCAGGTCAGGTCCCCGCTTCCTCGTTCGTCGCGATGGGTATGCATAACCCGGACGGCACCGAATTCTACAAGACCGCGGGACATAGCAAAGATTACCTCGGATACTATGACGTGTCCAAGGACGCTTTCGCCAAAAACTGCGACGAAGCCTTAAAGACTCTCAAAAAATACTATGATTTGAAAGTCGAAGGCGCGGCTATTTAAGAAATCCGTCGGAATCTTATCTAACGGTAAAAAACAAAAATTCAAGCGGTTGACGGTTAAAGTCATTGCTTTACGGCTTTATCGATACCCGCCATTGCATTTGAATTTTTAATCTCTCAAAACGCTTCCTTGCTCACGTGGGCAAGGAAGCATTTTTGCGTTTTTGTGAGATTATATAGAAAAACATTCCGCATTTTTCGATAAAATGCGATATAATTCGATAAAAAAAGCGAAAAATAAGTGAAAAAATCGAAAAAAGCAATAAAAACGATTGTAAAAAATTCATAGTTAATTTTCAGTTTATATTTCTGTGCGATAATCTTTCCGTCGGCAAGGGGCGGACTATGCTTTTTGTGCCGAAAATAAATTCGATTATATATAAGGAGTACATATCCAATGTTAGACGTAAACAAAGTAAAAGAAACATTAAAAGACGTAATAGTAGACAGACTCGGCGTTGAAGCCGACATTTTGAACTACGACACCCAGCTTTTCGGCGACGGCGAAATCGGTCTCGATTCCATCGACTCGCTCGAAATCATCTCCGCCGTTGACGACGAATACGGCGTAAACATGACGGGCGTAGGCAAAGAAAACTTCTACAATATCGACGCTATCGCGGCGTACGTAGTCGCTCACGCCGAGTAAGCAAAAGGTAGGTTCAGACGATGACGGACAAAAAATTGCGTTGCGTCGTTACGGGCTTAGGCATGATAAGCGCGATCGGCAGTAACGTCGACGAGTGCTGGGCGAGCGTTCTTGCTTCCAAAAGCGGAATAGACCATACGCACACCGTCGACACTCAAAATTGCTATGCCGATTACGCGGCGGAAGTTAAAGATTCCGCTTTCAACGCCGTAAAAGACGAAGGCAACCCCGACAGGAGCGTTCGCTTAGCGGTAAAAGCCGCGGAGGAAGCTTTGTCGGACGCTAAGCTTGAAAAGTTTGACGGCGACAAAAAAGCAAGCGTTATCATGGGCAGCTGCGTAGGCGGCGTAAAGAGCATAGAACATTACTATACGAAAGCTAAGCCCGAAGAAGATATCGCGAAAATGCCTATTTCCTCTATCGCAAACGCGGTTGCGGAAAGCGTTGAAGCGGGCGGAGTCGTAACTAACGTTGCAAACGCCTGCGCGGCGGGTACGATAAGCGTGGCTTACGCTGCGGACCTTATAAGAGCCGGCAAAGCCGACGTTGTTATCGCCGGCGGGTCGGACGCGTTCGCTTCCGTTCCTTACGCGGGCTTTCTGGCACTTCACGCGCTCGACGAAAACGGATGCCACCCGTTTAACCGTTCGCACGGCATAACGCTCGGCGAAGGCGCGGGCGCGCTCGTTATAGAGTCGCTCGAACATGCCGAGGCGCGCGGCGCGAAGATTTACTGCGAAGTTTTAGGCGCGGGGATTTCCTCCGACGCTCACCATATAACCGCGCCCCGCCCGGACGGCGAAGGGCAGATGGTCGCCATAAGAAGCGCGATGGCTCATTCGGGGCTTACCGAAGGGGACGTCGGCTACATCAACGCTCACGGCACGGGTACGGCTAAAAACGACGAGGCGGAATTTTTATCGCTTCACACCATATTCGACGGCAAGAACGACGATTTGTCCGTTAGCTCCACCAAAGCCCTCACGGGGCATTGCTTAGGGGCGGCGGGCGCAATCGAAGCGGTGCTTTCCGTCAAAGCTCTTTATGAAAACGTAGTCCCGGCGACCGCGGGCTACACGGACGAAGATTTAGAAGCCCTCAAAGAAAAGGCGGGCAAGATAGACTTTGTACCGAACAAAGTAAGGGAAAAGACGCTTCATGCCGTAATGAGCAACTCGTTTGCATTCGGCGGCAACAACGCAAGCATAATCTTTTCTAAAGACAGAGGCGAAGTAAAGGATAAATGCGTTAAAAAGCCCATCGTTATAACGGGCTTAGGCATTGTTTCTCCGCTCGGAAACGGCGTTGAAACTTATATAGAAGCGTACAAAGCGGGCAAAAAGATTGAAGAGGGCAGCGTCAGATCGACCGTTTCGACAGACGACTACAACCCGCTCGGTCTTAAAATGGCGTTTTACCGCAAGCTCGACAACTTCTCGCAGTTGCAAGCCGTTTCGGGCATGTACGCTTTAAAGGACGCAAATTACGAATTAACCGAAGAAAACGCGTTTAAGACGGGTATTATCGTAGGTACTTCCGAGGGAGCTCTCGGTCCCGGGTGCGATTTTGAAACGCTCATCGCCGAACACGGCAACGCTCACGGCAGCGCGTTCAAGTTCCCCAACACCGTTTACAACGCGGCGGGCGGGTACCTCTCCATTTGCGCGGGCGTTAAGGGCTACAACGTAACGGTCACAAACGGCGCGCAGTCGGGCTTGCAGAGCTTTGCTTACGCCATGAACGTTTTGCGCAACGGCTGGGCGGACGCTATGCTCGCCACCGGTTCGGACGAAAACAGCGACATTATGGACGAACTCTACAAAGGGCTTGACCTTGTAGCGGACGGGTACGTCGCGCCGTATGCGGGCAAGGATAAATTCTCGCTTTCCGACGGCAGTATTTCCGTAATGCTCGAATCGGAAGAAGAAGCGAAAAAGCGCGGCGCAAAGGTTTACGCGCACGTTTCGGGCTACGGCATGGCGCACAAAAGCGTTCCTTTCGGCACGATTAAAGGCTCGGACGAAGCTTTAGACGAAGCCGTTAAGCTCGCGCTCATCGACAGCGGCGTTTCGATTGACGATATAGACGCGGTTATCGGTTTTGCCGACGGACACAAGGTCGTTGACGATATCGAACTCGGGTTTATCGAAAGAACGTTTAAGCACAAAGCCGTTCCCGTTATTTCCGTAAAAGAAAGAACGGGCGAAGCAAGAGCCGCTTCGGCTGCCCTTGCGGCGATGCACGGCGCGCTTTTACTCTCGGGCGAACTTAAAGAAAGCGATGCTTATCTTATAAGCGGCGACAAGAAGCAAAAAACGACCGTAAAAGGCGAAAAATTAAACAATATTCTTGCGATATCTTTCGGCTCGGGCGGTTCGTACTGCGCCCTCGTTATCACAAAGTAATTGCCGTTTTGTCATAAATAGGCGGCTGAAAAGGGGGAGCCGCAAGACTCCCCTTAAATATTAAAAAAACGGAGATTTTATATATGAAAGTTGCAATAGTCACGGGCGCGTCGAAAGGAATAGGAAAAGCTTGCGCTTTGCGCCTTGCCGCGGACGGTTACGCCGTTGCGGTAAACTACGCGCACAACGACGAGGAAGCGAAAAAAGTCCTCGATGAAATAGTAAACAACGGCGGTACGGCTAAGCTTTACAAAGCCGACGTTTCCGACAAGGACGCCGTGAGAAAAATGGTAAGGGAAATAGACAAAGATTTCGGCGGAATAGATTTGCTCGTCAATAACGCGGGGATAGTACGCGACGAATATCTTTTGATGATGAACCCGGACACGTTAGATAAATGCTTCGATTTGAACGTAAAAGGATACTTTTACATGTCGCAGCAGGTCGCGCTTAAAATGTTCCGCAAAAAATCGGGCGTTATAATCAATATGTCCTCGGTCAGCGGAAGCTTCGCGCTTGCCGGGCAGACCGTGTATTCCGCAACCAAGGGCGCGGTCAACGCGCTCACCCGCACGATGGCAAAGGAACTCGGCGGTTACGGAATAAGGGTCAACGCAGTCGCGCCGGGGTTTGTTCGCACGGAAATGCTCGACCATATCCCCGAAGAAAAGAAGGAAGAATACTTAAAAGCCATTCCGCTTCACCGCCTTGCGGAGGTTGAAGAGGTGGCTTCCCTCGTTTCCGTTCTCGCTTCCGACGCTTGCTCGTACATGACCGGGCAAATACTCACTATGGACGGAGGACTTTCCTTATGATGAACATATTCGAAGTAAACAAGAGGATAAAACAACGCCCGCCGTTCCAGATGATAGACAGAGTGCTTGAAATCGAGCAAGGCACCCGCGCGGTGGGGCTTAAAAACCTTTCGGTCAACGAGCCGTATTTTGCCGGGCATTTTCCGGACAGCCCCATTATGCCGGGCGTGCTTATTATAGAAGCGTGCGCTCAGCTCTGCTCGATTGCCGCCGAAGCAAACGGCACGGACGAAGATACCTTATACGTTCTTTTGAAAGTCGACGGGTTCAAGTTCGTAAAACCTTGTATCCCGGGCGACCAGCTCGTTATAACCGTTGAAAAGACGAACGGCGGAAACGGACCTCTGCTTTCCTTTGCCGCTAACGTGAAAGTCGACGGCGAAACGCGCGTTAAGGGCAACCTTTCGTTCACAAAGGTGCCTAAGTCCACGATTTACGGAGGTTAAAAATGGGTAAAATCGCATTTTTGTTTTCCGGGCAGGGCGCGCAGACCGTCGGAATGTGCAAGGATTTTTACGACGATAACGTAACGGCAAAAAATCTTTTCGATTCGGGTGAAAAAATTAAAGCGGGAATTAAAGAAATCTGCTTTAATTCCGATATGCAAACGCTGACTATGACCGAAAACGCGCAGCCTTGTTTATATTTAACCGACCTTTCAATCGCTAAAATTTTGGCGGATAACGGAATAAAACCCGACGCGGTTGCCGGGTTTTCGCTCGGAGAAATCCCCGCGCTCGCATTCGCAAAAGTTTTCTCGGAAGAAGACGGGTTTAAGTTCGTGTGCGTAAGGGGCGAAGCCATGAAACAGGCTAACGAACGCCACCCGGGCGGCATGGTCGCCGCATTGAAGCTTCCGCCCGAAACGGTCGAAAAAGTAGCTTCAAAGTTTAAAGAAATTTACCCCGTAAACTACAATTGCCCCGGGCAGGTTTCGTGCGCCGGCGCATTCGACGAACTCGACGCTTTTGTGGACGCTATAAAAAAAGAGGGCGGCAGAGCCGTTAAGCTTGCGGTAAGCGGCGCGTTCCATTCCCCGTATATGGAAGAAGCTTCGCTCGTTCTCGATAAAGCACTCGAATCGATTCCCGTTCACGCGGCGAAAATCCCCGTGTATTCCGACAGAAGCGGCGAAGTTTACCCCGAAACTGAAGAGGGAATAAAGGAAGCGTTGTCCAAGCAAGTTTGCTCGCCCGTTCGTTGGCAAAAAATACTTGAAAACATGTATGCGGACGGCTTCGATACCTTTATCGAAGTGGGCGTCGGCGCGACCCTTAAAGGCTTTGTTACAAGAACTCTGCCCGAAGCAAAGGCTTACGCCGTGACGGATAAGGCTTCGCTTAACGCGCTTTTAGAAACCTTAAAGTAAGGAATTATTTATTATGGAAAAGAAAATAAGGCTTGAAGAAATGCTCGAATCCGCCGATACTTGCGTTTGCCAGAAATGCAAAGCGGTAATCGCGGAAAAGAGCTTGGCGGAAAACTTTTATACATGCCCCGCGTGCGGCGCATATAATCGTATTCCCGCAAGAATAAGGATAGATTACGTCGTGGACGAGGGGAGTTTTACCGAGATGTTCGGCGGCAGAATAGCCGTGGACCCGATAAGCTTCCCGGATTATAAAGAAAAGTTTGCTTCCGCCGAAAAAAAGAGCGGGGAAAACGAGGGCGTTATCTGCGGAGTAGCTAAAATAAACGGCATAAAAACCTGTATTTTTTCGATGAACCCGGAATTCATGATGGGCGCGATGGGTACCGTTTTGGGAGATAGGGTGACTTCGATTTTCGAATACGCCACGGCGGAAAAATTGCCTGTTATCGGCTTCACCGTTTCCGGCGGCGGCTTCCGCAGCCCGGGAGAGCTGACCGTAGAGGGCGACTGGAGCAACGCCGCCTT
>CAKQSU010000026.1 GCA_934273135.1 uncultured Clostridia bacterium | reverse complement strand
ACGTTCAGTTTTTTGATTGAAACCACCGTCTCCCCGTATAACTGAGTACCGCTTCTTTCTCCGTCCTGGAATTTAGAATTCCAATAAAATTCATCCACGGTAAGTTCAAGCACGTTATCGCCGGATTTAAGGAATCCCTCGCACAAATCGACGTCCGCAAACACTCTCTTCCAATCGGTTCCGCCGGGCAGAGTATCGTTCTTAACGTCAACTTCGATACCGTTAAGCTTTATCGAAGAAAAGAGTTTCGAAAGTTCCATCGGATAGATTATGCCATGCGCGGGGTAATAGAGATAATAAGTCGCTGCGTTCAAGCCGATTTTCGCATAAGACGCTTTTTCCCGATAAAAGTGAATTTTAATGACTGCGTTTGCTTTGATTGAAGTTATACCCTGGGTTTTGCTTGCGGAATAAGCAGGCACCTGTATTTCTTCCCATGGTCCGGAGTTCGTCTCTTTATAACTTTTTACCGTGTTTGCGGCTTCGGCAAAAGCGGGAACCGTTTCCGTCGCGTTTGTCAAATCCGACCGGACGCAATCGCCGCCAAACTCGAAAGACGTCCCCTCATAACCAAAGACGGTGAAAACCTGACTTATTTCGAGATACCCCACCGTGAACACATGCGCGCCCGCTTCTACGAGGTAGCGCGACGGGGTTTCGACCTCTTTGCCGTTTTCCGTGAGCGAATAATCGGTTACGGTATCGCTTCTGCCGTCGGCGTAGTTAATCGTCACGGCGATATCTTTCAAGTTGACGTAACTGCCCGCAACGACGCGGAGATTTATTTTGGAAGTATCTATCGTAAGACTGCCGATTTCCTTTTTCTCGACCGTTATGGGGTAAGTGGTCTTTTTGCCGTAATACTCGAAAGTCATTTCGGTTACGTTTTCCGCGAGCGCGCCTTTCGGCGAGATTTCGTCGCACTCGTACGCGCCGATTTCTTCCTCTTCACCGTCGTTCCACACGGCTTTTAATCTCATTCCGGAATAGTCGAACTTTTCGCCCACGTTATATTTAGTCTTAGTCGGCGGCGTAAGCACGGAAAATTCCGTAACGTAATACTCGTCCGGCTCGACGTTTCCGCTCCCGCCGCCTGCGCTTCCGCTCGAACTCGTCGGCGTTTTAGTGCAAGCAACGGAGAATACGCATAGAACGCAGAGCAAGCAAGCAATAATTGTCTGCAAAGATTTTTTCATTAAATCCTCCTTCTTTTTTACCTTTTTAAGTAAATTTTTTTGAATCCGAAAAAGCCTCGCTCAAAAAAACGATTCGGGCGGCTTTTCGATACGTCGATAATAACAAAAAGCCGAAGGGAGCGCAAGACCTTCGGCGTGAAATGTTTTTTTATCGGCGTGAAATGTTTGTTTATATGTTTACCGCAACAAAGTCCGCTTTGCAAAAACGCCGCTAAACAGCCTACGCTTTCGCGGAATTTTTAAGCGGGCAAACTCTCCGGCAAAACCCCTTCCTTTTCGATAGGGAAAACTATATTGAGGTTGAATATTCCGTCTTTTGCGACAATCGAAAGCTCCCCTCCGTACTGTCTGACGGTGTATCGTACGCTTTTCATTCCGTAACCGTGGAAACCTTTTTCTTTCGTTTTAGAAGTTTCCGGCAGACCGTCACGGAAAATAAGTTCGCCTTTGTATCTGTTTCTCAAAGTGACGATAACGAAGTTATTGACCGATTTTACGTTTAAACTGACCGTTCTTTCGTTTTTCGGGAAGGCTTTGACCGCCTCTATAGCGTTATCGAGGATATTGCCGAAAAGCGAATAAATATCAGTTTGCTTCATAAAGCCTACTTTTCTTCCGTCGGCTATGCATGCGAACCTTATACCGAGATTTTTGCAAATAAGGCTCTTTTCCGTAAGCACTACGTCGAGAGCTTCGTTCTCGGTTTTTACGGTTGCGTCATAATCGGCGATTATGTTTTCTATTTCCGATATAGCTTCGGAATTTATTTCCCGCGCTTCGGCAAATCGGCGTATCTGGTGTTTTAAGTCGTGACACTTAAAGTTGATGAGCTTAACGTTTTCCGTCGAAAGCTCATACTGTTTTGTTTTTTCGCGGTTTATTTCCTTGACTATTTCAAGCTCGTTTACGGTGTTTAAGTGCAAAGGTAAAACAAGAAGCAAACAGATGACAAGCACGCAACAGATAATGTTGAACCCGTGCAACATCGACAAGGCAAGTTTATCGGTTTCGGGCGAAACGGCGTAGGTTAAAAGGGAGCTGAACACGACGTCGATAAACAATACCCCTCCGCCGATTACAATCATTTGCGGCGCGGAAAGTTTTTCGACGCCGTACTTATTGACCTTTCTGCCGACTATAAGATACGCCGCCCAATAAGTCATTCCGTAAGTCCATAAGTACAAAAGCGCGACAAACCAATTCAAGGTTTTTGTTTCCGTAACTCCGCTACCGTAAATATTCGTGAAAAAACCGCCTTCAAGTGAGAAAGCAACGCTGAAAAGTTCAAACGCTTCGGACGCGACATGCTGAACGGTGTAGCCGATAATTGCGGAAAACAAAACGTTTTTAAAGCTTTCGCCATACGCAAATTTCAACGCTAATATAGAAAGCGCGAACATTGCCGTGAAAACAAATACGCTGTACGCGGCGTTATATATCGTAGGGAACGCAAATGAAAAAAGAACGCACAAAATAAACCCGCTTGAAAGTCTTAACCAAAAATGCTTTTTCTTTTCGAAGTTCATGGTAAAAAGCGTTTCGGAAAACAATAGCTGCACGGTAAAAATCGCTTTATACCAAAAGAACGGATGCGACGAATTCCACATTACTTTTCACCTCCGCCAAAGTAAGCGGCAACGGCTTCGAGAAAATCTTTGCGCCGCAAGCGGCTTATCTGTATTTGCCCGCCGCCGCTGATTTCTATCGTAAGATTGTTAAGCGATACGACATGCCTTAAATTGACGAGATAACAACGGCTGCATTTAAAAAACCCCGCCTGCAAAAATTGTTCTTCCACGTCCTTTAACGCGCCGTAAGTTTTTACGGTCTGCTTTTCCGTGTGGTAAACCACGCTGTGATTAAAAACTTCGATGTACCTTATCGAGGAGAGAGCCATTTTTGTAAAGCCCTCGCCGGTGTGGACGGTAATAAAGCCGGAAGCGCGGCTTTTTATAACTTCCGTCGCACGTGACAAAGCAAGCGAAAAATTGTCGTAGATTATCGGTTTGACGATAAAATCGAGGGCGTTCACCGAGTATCCGTTAGCGGCGTATTGAGCCATGTTGGTGACGAAAATTATCGGCACCTCCGCGTCGAACTTTCTCAGCCTTTTAGAAGCCTGCAAGCCGTTCATACCAGGTAGTTCTATGTCCATAAACACAAGGTCGTAACGCGCGGTGTAATTTTCGATGAACATTTCCGCGTTTTTGAACCACTTTGCGGAAAACTCCGTTTTTTTCGCCGCGCAATAACGCTTTAAGCAGGACAAAAGCACGTCTTTCTCTCTTTCTTCGTCTTCAATTATAGCAACGTTTATCATTTCAAGCCCCCTTGTCTTTTATTTTTATGTTACACTGCAAATTAAATATTGTCAATTATTTTTTAGAACATTTCGAAATTATATTTATGCCGATTTCGGCTCCTTTTTACCGTCTTTAAGTTTTCGATTTTCAAATTTCAACTTTCAACTTTCACCTTTCAACTACAAAAAAAGCTCGGCTATAAATCGATTATCGACTAATTACCGAGCTAAAAAAACTATTTAATCGTCGTACTTATCGAGAACGACGTTGTAGCCGCCGCTGCCGTGCGAAACGCAACGGGAAACGCGGGCGAGAGTCGCGCTCGAAATGTCTACTTCTTCGATGACTTTGTTGTACGTATACCCGCTTTTTAAAAGCTTTGCGCATTTAAGCCGCGTCGCCATCTGTTCCACTTCCTTATAAGTGCATAAGTCGAGAAACAGTTCCTGCATGTCCTTTTTGTCGCTGATTTTCGCTAAGAGCGTAAAGAGCGCGTCAAGGTTTTGTTCGGCTTCTTCTTTTGTCGTTTTGCGTTCTTCTTTCATATTCCGTACCCCTAAAAAACTTATCGGTTTTATTTTACCTTTTTACTTTAATTAAGTAAAGCGTTTTTCGCCGATTTTTTGAAATTTAAAACGGGCGTTTTTTCTCGTTTTTGCTTTTCGTTGTCTAAGTTCGGCGAGCCGTTACATGTAAGAGTATTTTTTGCGCTTTGCAAAAAGGAAGCCCCATGTGACAATCAGCGTACAAAAATCCGACACGACGACCGCCAGCCAGATTCAGTCGATATCGAGAAAAAGCGGAAGTAAAAGCACGCAACCGCTCTGAAAGACGAGCGTTCTTAAACACGAAATAAGCGCGGAAATAGGCCCGTTGCCGAGCGCGGTGAAAAACGCCGAGCCGAAAATGTTGAAGCCGCACATTAAAAAGACGAATCCGCTGAACAAAAAGGCTCTGCAAGTGAGTTCGTACATATGTTGATTGCCGGCGGAAAACACGTCAGCCAGAACGGGAGCGAAAGTTTCGGCAAAAACAGTCATCGCAACGCCGAAAATTCCCATCAAAATCATACTCTTTTTGAATATGTTTTTGAGTTCCGAGTCGTTCTTTGCTCCGTAGTTATAACCGACGACGGGAGCAATGCCCACGGCGTAACCGATGAAAATCGCAAAAAAGATAAAGTTGACGTACATTAAAACGCCGTACGCGCCCACGCCGTCGCTTCCGACAAGCCTTGTCAGCTGATAGTTATAAAGCATACTGACAAACGAGCCGGAAACGTTGCTCAAAAATTCCGACGAGCCGTTAGTGCAGGCGTCGAGCAGAACTTTTCCGTGCATTTCGGTTTTGCCGAGCCGAAGTATCGAGCCGTTATTCTTTTTAAAGAAGTAAACGACGGGGATAATCGCGCCCAAAGCTTCGCCGAGTACGGTTGCAACCGCCGCGCCTTCGACCTCGAAGCGAAAAACGCCCACCAAAAGCCAATCGCCTACAATGTTGCTGCAACCTGCGATAAGCGTAACCAAAAACCCGAGCTTAGGTCTTTCCGCCGTGACGAAAAAGGTTTGGAATATGTTTTGCAGCATAAAAAACGGAACGCCGGCAATGACTATTCTGCCGTACCTCAGACAATAATCGAGGTATTCGCCGTCGGCTTTAAAAAATCTGCAAAACGGTTCGAGCAGTATTTCGCCGACTATCGCCACGGCAACGCCGCCTATCGCGGTAACGTAGACGAGGAGCGAAAAATACCTGTTTGCAAGCTCGTCCTTTCCTTCGCCGAACGTTTTTGAAACAATCGCGCTTCCGCCCGCGCCGAGCATAAACCCGAGCGAGCCGAGTGCCATCGGCAGCGGCAGAACGAGATTGACGGCCTTGAAAGCCGTGTTGCCCACTACGGTGGAAACAAAAATGCCGTCCACAACCCCGTATACGGAAGTGAACACCATCATGAGTATCGACGGCAAAACAAACCGCAGCAACTTTTTATAATTGAAATGGTCGGATAATCTGATTGCCATGTTTCTCCTTTTAAAAACAAAAAACAGCGATAATCGACTTATACCGCTGCCTTTTAGCTTTTACATTGTACTGTTATTTCGTAAAGTAGCTTAAAGCAAGCTCGGACAGAGGCTTAATCAAAGCCTTTATATCCGCGTTTGTCGTGTTGAGCATAACGTTATAGCACGCCTTGTCGCCCCAGCGCGCCGAAGTAAACATAGCGCGGCTGTCCATGCGCCCTTTGTCGATTTCCGTTATACGTCTTTTTATTTCTTTGTCGGTAAGCCCCTCGGCGCCGTCGCGAAGCTTGCACCTTGCGATTTTTGCCTCCATATCCGCATAAACAAAGATATTATACGGCTTTTCGTCTGCCAAAATAACGTCCGCGCTTCTGCCGACGATAACGCAATCGCCTTTTGCAGCAAGCTCCTTTATTATCTTTTGCTGAGCAACCATAACGTCGATAACTTCTCTGTTGACGGCGGGTATGGTGAAAGTTACGCCGTAATGAAGCGGATAAAGGTTGACGCCCTTTTCGAGCGCGTGAGCGACAAATCTTTCGTCAAGCGCGGTGTCCTTTGCTATGCCCGTTATTATCTCTCTGTCGTAATAGTTAAACCCGAGTTCGTCGGCTAAGCGTTTGCCCACTTCTCTGCCGCCGCTGCCAAATTCTCTGCTTACAGTTATAATTCTCATATAAATCCCTCCCGTATCCGTTAAAGTCGGTCTATAAGCCGATTAAACGCAATTTTTTAAAATTCGAAAGAGCAAATTTCTTCGCCCGTTTCTATCTTTTTGAGTGTAAAAACGCCGTCCGAGTAAGTAAGATAAGAGTTAGTGCTGCCACCCTTAGGAATAGAAACGGAGCCGGGGTTCAGATACAGTACGCCGCCCGACACTTCATGCACGGGAACGTGCGTATGCCCGGAAAGCACGATATCCCCGCTTTTTACGGGCGGAGGATTGTCCTTATTGTACTTATGCCCGTGCGTTAAATATATAAGCCTTTCGCCGTCCGAAATAATGCCGAAATCGCATAAAACGGGGAAAGAAAGCATCATTTGGTCTACTTCCGCGTCGCAATTGCCGCGTACGCAAAGGATATTTTCTTTCAGTCCGTTCAAAAGCTCGGCTACGGCTTTGGTGTCGTAATCCTTGGGGATATCGTTTCTCGGACCGTGATAGAGTATGTCGCCGAGCAGAACGAGCCGCCCCGCGTTTTCTTCCTCGAAACGTTGTTTTAAAAGCTTTGTAAAGTAAAGCGAACCGTGTATGTCGGAAGCTATAAGATACTTCATGTCAAAACCTCTCTTTTTATTGACTTTATTTTAACACATTCGTTTTTTTTTGTCAAAAAAGAAACGGGCTTTTAACCCGTTCCCCGAAAAAAAGTTTTTATAAATTTCTAAGATTTATCGACTTTTAAGATTTTTTCTCAAATTTCACGGCTATCGTCGTACCCGAACCGAGAACGGAACAAAGCGTGATTTTTGCGCCGTACAGCTCCGCGACGTGCTTGACTATCGCAAGCCCTAACCCGGTGCCGCCCGTCTCGCGCGAGCGCGATTTATCCGCGCGGTAAAACCTTTCAAAGACTCGTCTTTGGTCTTCTTCGGAAATCCCGAAGCCGTCGTCGGCAACCGAAAGCGTGACAGAGTTTTTGTCGTCCGTGATTTTCACCCCTACTTTGCCGCCCTTGTCGTTGTATTTTATGCCGTTTTCGACAAGGTTTTTGATAAGTTCTTCGGCGTGTTCTTTCGCCATTTCGACTTCTCCGTCGCCCGTAACGCTTACGCTAACGCCTTTGTCTTCGGAAAGCCGTTCAAGCCCCTCTTTGACCTCTTCGGCAACGGCTTTGAGCGAAACCGACTCGGTTTTTACTTCTCTTTTGGCTTCGAGCTTAGAGATTTCGAGCATATCGTTTATGAGCCGAACGACCCTTTCAAGCTCCCTGTCTATCTTTGCGGTGAGAGTTTTGGTCCTTTCGTCCGAAGAGGACATCGAGATTATGTCGTTGAAGCCTTTCACCGCCGTGAGCGGAGTTTTAAGCTCGTGAGAAGCGTTCGCGAAAAACTCTCCGCGCATTTGTTCCGACTTTTTCGCCGCCGTTATATCCGTCAGGACGATGACGGCTACTTCGCTCGGCATACTGATTTTCACCATATAGGTGAGCTTGTCGGAAGATTCGAATTCGCAAACGCAAGGTTTTTTCGATTGAAGAGCCGATTTTACGCTGCTTAGAAACGTTTGGTCGGCGGTCAAAACTTTGTAAGAAAGCCCCTTTGCGTTTTCTATTCCGAAAGCCTTGGCGGCAACTTTGTTGATGAGCGTTATATCGCCGCTTTTATCAACCGCGATGATGCCGTCCGAAACGTTTTCGAGGATATAATCGAGCTTTTCGCGCGCGGACTTTTCGCTGTTGACAAGCGAAAGAAGTTTTTCGCTTAAATCGTTTATTTCGGCAAGAATTTTGTTTATGTCGTCGTCGCCCGTCATAGGAATTTTTTCGCGATAAGTTCCGTCGTTCACTTCTTTAAGAATGTTTTTGACGTCCTTTAACGGCTTCATAAGCCCGTTCGCCGAAAAAATCCAGACGAGGTAAACTACGAGCAAGGCAATTAGCAAAGCGAAAACGGCAAGCGGAACGGTAGAAGCCGCGTAAGCGTTTACGCTTTCAATCGGCAACGCAACTCTGACAAACGCGACCGAGCCGTCCCCTTTTGTGGTTTTGACCGCAAAATACACCATTTTTTTGCCGAGAGAAACGGAATTGCGCACAACGGCTTTGTTTTCTCCTTTTATGGCGTTATCTATTTCCGTACGGTCGGTGTGCGGCTTACCGACGAGAGAGGTGTCCTCGCTGTCCGCTATAACGGTAAAATTCGCGTCGCCGTCTATTATCGTAACGCGCAAGTTTTCAGGAACGTTTTTCGTTATGTTGCTTGCGTCCTCGCCCGAAGCATAGCTTTCGGCGTAAATCGCGGCGTAATTTTTAACGGCGGTCTCGGCAAAGCGGGCGTTGGAATTGACCGCGGCGGCGATTCCTACGGAAAACACCGCGGCGAGAGATAAAGCGATGACTATAAAATTTATTATAAGAATTTTCTTTTTCATTTTAAAACGTACCCCACGCCTCTTATCGTGGCGATTTCGGCTTGAGAAGCGTTAAGAAGCTTTCTCAACTCTCCGATATGTATATCGAGCGTCCTCGTTTCGCCGTAGTTTTCACCCCAGACGGAATCGAGAATATAGTCCCTTTCAAGCACCTTTTCGCTTGAAGAAACAAGCAATTTTAAAAGTTCGTATTCCTTTAACGTAAGCGTTAATTTTTCGCCGTTCACGCTCGCTTCATGTTTATCGTCGTCGATGACGATATCCTTATAAACGAGCTTGTTTACGGGCTTTTTAGCCGTTCTTAATTTTGCGTTTATGCGGGCGACAAGTTCGAGAACGCCGAAAGGCTTGGACAGATAATCGTCCGCGCCGAGGTTCAACCCCTTTACTTTGTCCACTTCTTCGCCCTTTGCGGAAACCATAATAACGGGGATATCCGCGCAGTCGGGGTCTTGGCGAAGCCTTTTTAAGATTTCGTATCCGTCAAGCCCTTCGAGCATGATATCGAGAATAAAAACGTCCGGTTTTTTAACTTTTAATTCGGCGAACAAACCGTCCGCATCGGTAAAGCATTTCACGGCAAACCCCGCGCCTTCGAGCGCGTAAGTATACACTTCGAGTATTGCCGTTTCGTCGTCCACGGCGTAGACGAGTTTTTTATTCTCCATTATTTTTGCTCCTTTTGAAATGCGCGCGTTGCGCGCTCGATATTTGCGCATATGGCGCAATCGATATGCCGCTTTTCAAGCGGTCGATATTTGCCGTAAACGGCAATCGATATTCGCTCCCTACGGAGCGAGCGAAAGCGGATTTGAAATAATTATATATATCTATCCGCAATTTTCAACTTATTATCAATGGGCGCGTACTTTTCCATTTCGCATATCTGAAGTCGGAGAAGGGTTGCAGTTTGGCACAGCCGGTGACGGCGACCGACAGGCGCGTACTCTTTGCTACTGACGGCGGAGAAGGGTTGCAGAGACGGGCAACAGGTCGGCGAGTGCCGATGGGCGCGTACTCTTTGCTACTGACGGCGGAGAGTGCGTCGGTTTGCCACAACAGGTGAGAGCGGCGCGCAGGCGCGTACTTTTCCATTTCGCATATCTGAAGTCGGAGAAGGGTTGCAGTTTGGCACAGCCGGTGACGGCGACCGAC
>CAKQSU010000025.1 GCA_934273135.1 uncultured Clostridia bacterium | reverse complement strand
TTGCGGAAGAGGGTAAGGATATCTTCGACGGCAGAACGGCTACTTACCGTTGGACGAAAGATAAGTCCGGCGCGGCTGTAGCGGAAGTCACGGGCGATGATAAAAAAGACGAGGAAGCTTACTTAAAGACCCTTTCCAAGGGCGCCGACAAAGTGGTTTTCCTTGCCGAGGGTACTTATACTTTCACCGTCAAAAAGGGCGAAACGGTCGAAAAAACCGTTGACGTTTTAACTAAAAATTACGAGCAGGTCGACGAAGTCGACGTATCTTACGATATCGCGAAAACCGCAGATTTTCAGTCCGCGGTAGAAAAAGCCGCCGAAAACAAGAAAACGGGCGACAGTTTTTCCGTTTCCGATATCGAATTGAACGACGAAAAGGGTATGTCTGCAATCGTTTCGAGCAAGTACTTTGCTTATGACGATCTCGACGCTACAATCCACTATTGCGTACCTTCTTCTTCCACCTATTCCACCACCTCGTCAAGCTCCTTTAAGCTCGATAAGGTCGGCACTTACTCGTTCTACGTTACTTACGTTTGCCCCAACCCCTCCGGAACGCTTAGTACCGACGAACTTGTCGAAGGCGAGGGCGGCTGGTATAAAAAGGACGACGACGGCAACGCGGTCGGCTCGGTTATTATCCCGACCTTTAAGTTCACCGTCGCATCTTCCACCAACCCGCAGATTGTCGTCAACAATTCCAAACAGGCATATCTTAACCTCGAATACACCAAGGTAAGCGATTGCTTCACGATTACAGCTACCGATTATAAGTCGGAGTACAGCCTTTACTTTACCACCGAATTAGTAGAGTACACCGAGGGCGAATCGACGGAAGCTTATCTTGCCAAAATCAAGGCGGCAAAAGGCTTTAAGAACCTCACCGAGGACGACAAAGATTACGCTAAATTCAAAACCGGCTCGCTCACCTTTACTCCCGATACCAAGGGTTACTATTATGTCGGGCTTCGCGTTGTAGACGCTTACAATATGGAAGACAACGTAATTTCCAAACCCATCGACTGCACCAAGCAATTCACGAGAGTTAAGCAGGAAAAAGAATTTTTCAAGTACAACACCACGTCGATTATTTTCCTTTCCATAAGCGCGGCATGCTTTATCGCGATAATCGTGCTTTTGTGCATCAAACCGAAGGAAGAAGTCAAGCTTGAAACAAAATCCGGTTCCAAAAACTAAAATTATACGATTAAAAAGAGCCGCAAGGCTCTTTTTTCGCGTCCATAACTTTCAATTTTCAACTTTCAATTTTCTTTTTATTACTCGTTTGCTTGCAATGTTCGGCATTTTATTGTATACTTAATAATATAAAGCTCGGTTATTGCGGGCAAAACGAAACAAGGTGAACAACAATGTTTTTGAAAAACGCATTCAGGTTATTCGTTAATAATATAAATTTGTCGCTTAAAACCATGCTGTATCGGCTTATCGTAACGATGCTTTCCTTTTTCGCGATTGTCGCCGTATGCAAAGGTCCGCTTGACGTTATCGTAAAAAGCCAAAGCTTTTCGGCGTTTCTTAAGGCTTTGCAAGATACCGTTCACGCTTTCATAACCGGCAACTTTACCGAAACAGCCAACATAAAAGCATGCTTTACCGCGCTTGTGGAATTCATAGGCGCGCACATGTCCGAAATTCGTCTTGCGCTCGTTTTCGTTCTGGCTATTCTGTTTGTGCGTTCGTATCTTCTCGGCATTTGCAATTACGTCGTTTCTTACGTTTTGAACGGTTACATGTCCTCTATTTCCCGCTTGCCTTTCTTGCGCGGAATAATCGGAACGATAGCGAGAAGCTCGGTTTTCGAACTTGCTTACACGCTTGCAAAAACAATCGTTCTGGCAATCGCCGTTGCCGCGGCTGTTCTGTTCATCGTGTACACAACGAGTTTTTTGTTTATCTTTTCTTTCATGATAGGCATCTGGATTGTCGTGCTTGCGGTGTCGCTCTTCCTTTCTTTCACGGTAACCGTCCGCCCGAGCGTCGTGAACGGCAAAAAAATCAACGAATCTTTCAACTTTAAGCTTGACGGCAAAACGAGCCTTAGCATTTTCGCTTCATACGTTTTCGCAATAATAATCGCAGTCGCGCTGAACGTCGGAATGCTTTATTCCACGCTCGGCTCGGGGCTTTTCGTATCGCTCCCCGCCACTTACGTCTTTTTTATGGCATTTCAGCTTGCGGTCTTCTACTCCGCCGACGGCAGAAAATATTTCATCGATTACGACACGATCGTTACCCCCAAAAAGCTCCGCAACGAGGACGATAAGCTTTTAAACGAAGTCGAAATGTAAAGAGGGTATCTAAAAAATAATGAGCCGGTGACAAATTGTCACGGATTGAAAATGCACGCTTTTGACGATAAAATGCGTGAAACAAATTTTTTACACAACAAAAAAACAATCCCGACGAGAAAATCGATGGGATTGCTTTTTTGTTTACAAGATTATTTGCCGCTTAATACTTTTTGGGCGGGATTATGCCGTTGGCTTCGTCTTCCTTTCTCTGCTTGTATTCGATGAGGGCGCAGGCAAGCTGGTCGGGGCAAGAGGTGTTGCCTTTGCAACGAATACCTTTCAAGAGGGAAATAACTTCGTCGATATCGCGATTCTCTACAAGCTTCGCAATACCTTGAAGGTTTCCGAGGCAACCGTTAATGAACTTTACGTTGTGGATTCTGTTGTTTTCGTCGATATCGAACAATATCTGGCGAGAGCAAGTACCTTTCGTTGTGTAAGTCTGCATAATTTTACTCCTTTAGTCAACAAGATTTTCGTAAACGGCAGAATAAACCGTTTCCGCTTTGTCTTCCCACTTTCTGTATATATTTTTGGCTATCTGACGGCTCGGAACAACGAGTTTGAGTTCGAGCTGAGAGCCTATGGGTTCCAAAATTTTCAAAAAGACGGTGTAAGTGCCGTCCTTATTCATGTAATAATCGGCTATGTACTCCTGTTTGCGCTTGTAAGCGTTTCTGTTCTGCTTGACGAATGCGGAAATATCTTCTCTTACGGAAGTAGGAATCCGCACGAAAAAATCCGCAAGGCAAACTCTTCCGCTCGGGTTTATGGCGTAAAGCGAGGGGACGGACGAATCGAGTTCGTAAATAAAGTCGTTGTCCTGAAGTTGGGCAAGGGTGGGCGCACAGTCCATAAAGCTCAGCCAATTGTTTGCGTGGCAGCACATGTTTTCAATCGTCGCCTTGGAAAGAGGCACTTCCATCTTATCAAAGACGAACAATAATATTAACTTGTTTAAAAGATTGTCGCCTTGAATGGGCATCGCTTCTCTCCGTAAAAAATCGTTCTCCTCGCGCCGATTAAGGGTGAGTGCCTCTATTATACATAAATTTATACCAAAAAGTCAATAGTTTTTCGAAAATTATATTGTAAAGATTTGAAATTTGTGTTAAAATATTTGAAAAGAGGTAAAAAAGATGAACGATAAACAATCAATCGAAGCTTTTTCGAGAGCTTTCGACGAGCTTAGCAACACAACGTACCTGCTTGCGGAAAAAAAGATAGCCGCGGTTTTAAAGGCGATTGCCGTTTCCGATATTTTGATGGAACTTTTCGCATTCTGCACAAAGGACTTCGATTACGACAAGGAAAAGAAGAACTTTTTCGTGAAAGGCGACAACATCGACGGCAAGTATCTTCTCCCGCCCGACAGCCGCACGATAATAGCCTTGTCCTTTACGCTTCTATATAAAATCGACGTAAAGGAAGAGGAGTTTTTCCGCGTGCTTTCCGATTATTTTTGCCAAGGGGACCTAAACCTTGCCTTCAAGCGGTTTTCGGCTGAATTTTTAAAGCCGTTCAAGGTGGAAGTATTGAGCGCGGTCGGCGCGATGATTACGGGTGTAACCGACGAGCCGAGAGTGGTTGCCAAACGCCCCGCAGAAAAGCCCGCGATAAGCTTTTCGGACGCCGCACTCATCAAAGACTTGCTCAAAAAAAGCAAGGGCGTTATTTTGCAGTACAAGATAGAGCCGGAATTAAAAGCCGACCTTATGGCTTTGTACGACAACTTCGACCAAGCGCTTTTCGAATCCGACCCCGACAGAATAAAGGTGGCGTTTTTGGGTTACAAATATTCGACTTTGTACCATAGAAAACTCGACGTTTCGGTCAACAAGATAGAAGACATCTTAAAGTCTTGCGGGGTGCTTTGATGAATACGGAAGAAAAGATAATTTCAAGCGAAACGCTTTATGCGGGCAAGGTTTTTACCGCAAAAAAATACACCGTCGCTTTGCCGGACGGCAGAACGGCTTATAGAGAAGAAGTCGAACACCACGGCGGCGCGGGCATTCTTGCGGAAGAGGGCGGCAAAGTGTACCTCGTCAAACAATTCAGACTTTCAGTCGGAAAAGAGATTTTGGAAATCCCCGCGGGCAAGCTCGAAAAGGGCGAAGACCCGCTTGTTTGCGCAAAAAGGGAATTGAGCGAAGAAACGGGGCTTACCCCAAAAAAATGGACCGAAATTTGCTCCGCTTCGCCGTCGCCCGGGTACACGAACGAGATAATACATATCTACCGCGCCGAAGACTTTACTTTCGGGAAAACGCATTTTGATGACGACGAGTTTTTAAACGTCGTAAAAATCCCCGTCGAAAAGGCTTTTGAAATGGTTGAAAGCGGCGAAATTTTCGACGCAAAAACGGTAATCGCGCTTCTTTACTTAAAAACTATATACAAAAAAGCTTGAACAACCTTTGCGGTTTCCGCCGGCATAGGTATAAAGAAGTTCGAAGCGAAAAGATAAATCGCAATAAAAACGTTAAACAGCAAAAAAATCGGCGTAAAAACCATTAAAAGCAGACTGTCCAACCGATAGCGGAAAACGAGCAAGGAGATATACACGCCCGCCGCGCCGCCGAGAAGCGACGTTAAAACTATTTTTCCGTCCTTTACCGTTTGCTTTTCGTTCATATCCTCGTCGTCGCGTTGTTTTTTGACGAGCAGAAACGAATAAAAGTTTATCGCCGCAAAATACACCGCAACCGCAATTCTTAAAAAAATAATCATACGCTTATTATTGCCGAAAAAGCCGCGATTTAATAAAAAAACGCAAAAATTTCGTTTTTCGGCGTTAATTTAAGCAAAAATAGCGTAAATATCTCGAAACAGCGTCAAAATACCTTTTCAAAACACAATGATTGTGCTAAAATAATAATAGTTATATCCCAAAACAATACAAACCGAAACAAGATTTTTACTAAAACACAAGACAAAGAGGTATAATATGAAATGTATGTACTGCGGGTGCAAGGAGAGTAAGGTTATCGACTCGCGCGCATCCGAAGACGGCGAAACGATACGCCGCCGCAGAGAGTGCGTGGCGTGCGGAAAACGCTTTACCACTTACGAAACTGTAGAAACAACGCCCGTACTCGTCATAAAGGCTAACGGCACGCGCCAAGCCTTCGATATAAGCAAAATAAAAAGCGGCGTTATAAAAGCTTGCGAAAAACGCCCCGTGCCGATGTATAAAATCGACAGACTTTGCGAAGATATTCAAAAGCAAGTCTACAACACGATGGACCAGGAAATAACCTCTAAGCAGATAGGCGAAATGGTTATGAACGGACTGATGGACCTTGACGAGGTCGCTTACGTCCGCTTTGCTTCCGTCTATCGCTCGTTTAAAGATATTTCGACTTTTATGCGCGAGCTTGAAAAACTCGCCGGGAAAGACCAAGGAGACCAAAACTCATGAAAAAATTACTAACGTTGCTTTCTGTTATCGCGCTTGCCTCGCTTTTTACGCTCACGGGCTGTTCCGTGTCCTCGCTCGGGCTTAATAGTTCGTATAACGTTTTCAAGGAAACCGCGGGCGACGAAACGCTCGTCAATTACGCCGTCGTTTCGCTTGAAAAGGAAAACCCTTTAAAGGAAGTCTGGCTCGTCGTTTCCGGGCTTGAAGACAGCACGGCTAAGGTCGGGGTGTACTTTGCTTCGAGCGAATCGGGCTTTACGAAAAGTTACGGCTCGCAACAAACGGTGGAAAAGGCGTGGCTTAAAAAGTCTGGTAGCGTAGTCAAAGTCCCCGTCGATTCCTCTTGCAAATCCCGTTCGTACGTTCAGATTACGGTAAGCGACACGATGAAGATAAGCGAAATTTTCGTTGTCGACGAAAAGGACAAGCAGGTTAAAGCCACTTTGGTTAAAGCCGGCGTAAGAACGTTAAGCGACGGAATTTTGTCCGACACGGACGCCAACGTGAAAACCAAAGAAGAGCTTGAAAAGAGCGGCAAAAAGAACACCGCGCTTTGCCTTGTCGACGAACAGGACAAGTTCGACCTTAAAAAGCTCAACGCTTCCTATAATAAAGCCCTCGAATCGACTACGAACAGCTCCTCTTCCGAAGGCGAAAAAACCTCTTCGTCGTCGAGTTCTTCGAGTTCTTCCTCGTCGAGTTCTTCGTCGAGCAGTAGTTCCTCGAGTTCCGCTTCTTCGTCGAGTTCTTCGTCGAGCAGCAGTTCCTCAAGTTCCGCTTCTTCGAGTTCGTCCTCGAATAAAGAAATAAATTTGCCAGCCATTCCCGTAAGCGGCAAAAACTAAAAACAAAAGTACATTAAGCCGCCCTCAAAAGCGGCTTTTTTAATGCCGAAAAACAGAAAAGCATGTCGAAAACCTTGCGCCGATTTTTGTCGGCGTTCTTTTTTTGCTTTAAGCAAAATATACTTTCATGTAAAACAAAAAGGCGGTGGAACGGTGCATACAAAGAACAAAAAAGAGTTATTGCGCGAATATTCGACGGACGAAAATTCGGGGCTTAGTTCTGCTAAGGTCGTTTTAAACGCGCGTTACGGCAAAAACGTTATCAAAAAGCCCAAAGAAAAAAGCCTTTTCAAAAAGATTTTATCCGCGATTTCGGAGCCGATGATGCTCATTCTCGTTTTTGCGCTTGTCTTAACGGCGGGAGTGAATATCGGAAAGTTTTTGAGGACGGGCGACGGCGATTTTTACGAGTGCTTAGGCATACTTTTGGCGATTTCCGTTTCGGTTGCCGTCACCGTCGTTATGGAAGACAAGTCTAAAAAAGCCCTTGAATTTTTGACTCTTGCGGGCGGCGGCAAAGCTACCGTTTTGCGTGACGGCAAAAAGAAAAAAATATCGGCGGAGGAAATAGTCGTCGGCGATATAGTGTGCTTAGAGGCGGGCGACAAGGTTTACGCCGACGGCAGAATTATTTACGCCGAGGACTTACGAACGGACGAATCCGTTTTAACGGGCGAAAGCAAGACGGTTAAAAAGAATCCCGACAAAATTTTGAGGAGCAACGCGCCGCTTGCCGAAAGGGTCAATTGCGTGTATTCGGGGACTTTCGTAACCGCCGGGCGCGGAACGATGATTGTCACCGCCGTGGGCGACAAAACGGAAACGGGGCTTATAGCAAAAGAGTCCAACGCCGAAAAAAGCGTTTCCGCGCCGCTCAACGCAAAGCTTTCCCGCCTCGGAAAAACCGTTTCCGTATTCGGCGGCGTAGCTTCTTGCGCGGTCTTTGTCCTCAGCCTTGTTCGGCTTGCCGTTTCCTCCGATTTTACTTTCGACGGCGTTACGGAAGCTTTCGTTCAATCGGTTCTTTTAATAGTCGCAGCCGTTCCCGAGGGCTTGCCCGCAACGGTCGCGATATCGCTGACGTTAAACGTGGTCCGCCTCGCAAAGTCGAACGCGCTCATAAAAAAGCTCGTTGCGGCGGAAACGATAGGCGGCGTAAGCCTTATTTGTTCGGACAAGACGGGAACGCTCACCGCAAACGATATGGTTTTGGAGGGCTTTTACGGCGAAAACGGAAAACTCGTCACTCCCGACAAATTCGCAATAGAAAACTTTGCTTTGAACACCACCGCAACCGTGGAAGGCGGCAAAAAAACAGGCTCGGCAACGGAAATCGCGCTCGTAAGCTCGCTTGAAAAGTTCGGCGCGGATTATAAAAAACTACGCGCCGCCAAGCCCGTGACGAAAAGAACGCCGTTTTCTTCCGACAAAAAATATATGACCACGACCGTCAAGCGCGGCAACGACGAAGTAACGTATCTTAAGGGTTCGCCCGAAGCGGTGGCGAAAATAGTCGGAAAAAGCGAATTTTTGACCGACGTTTCATACGCCGAGCGGCGCGGCATGCGCGTGCTTGCTTTTGCGCATAATGAAAAGGAAAAGTGGGTTTACGACGGGTTCGCCGCCATTTGCGACGACTTGCGCCCGGACGCGAAAGAAGCTGTGGAAACGTGCCTTAAAGCCGGCGTAAAGGTTAAAATTCTTACGGGCGACAGCAAGGAAACGGCGGCTTACATAGCCGAAAAACTATCTCTTAAAGGTCGCGTGGTCGAAAACGCCGAGATAGAAGCGATGAGCGACGACGCGCTTGCCGTGTTTTTAAAAAACGTTGCGGTCGTAGCGAGAAGCACGCCGAAAACAAAGCTGAAAATCGTAGAAGCCTTACAAAAAAGCGGCGAAGTGGTAGCCGTAACCGGTGACGGCGTGAACGACGCGCCCGCAATCCGCCATTCGGACATAGGCATAGCCATGGGCAGCGGTTCGGACGTTACGAAAGAAGCCGCAGACTTAATACTTCTCGACGACAAGTTTTCGACGATAGTAAAAGCCGTTGCTTTCGGCAGGGGCGTTTTTGAAAACTTTCGCCGATTTATTTCCTTTCAACTCACCGTTAATTTAGCTTCGATGAGCATAATAGTCGCAAGCCTTTTGACGGGGCTTGACTGCCCGTTTACGTCGACGAGCTTACTTTGGCTCAACGTAATAATGGACGGTCCGCTCGCGCTTTCCTTGGGCGTGGAAGCCCGCAAAACCGAGCTTGAAAAGACAAAGCCCGTCCGCCGCGACGAGGACGTTTTAACGCCGCTTATGATTGCGAGAATAGGTCTTACTTCGGTGTTTATGTGCGCCGTTACTACGTGTCAGCAACTTTTTAATTTTCTCGGCGCAAACTTAACGGAGCAACCTACCGTTATACTTTCGGTGTTTGTGTTCTTTCAACTCTTCAACGCGATAAACTGCGCCGCCGGGACAACCGAAAGCTCCTTAAAACGCTTTTTCGGCAACAAACTGCTCGTCGTAATGCTTATCTTAACCCTTTCCACGCACGTTCTCGTCTGTCAGTTCGTCCCGTCGTTTTTCGGCACTTCTCCGCTCGGCGTCGCTCTCTGGCTTAAAATTTTCGCAACCTGTTCTTCCGTTCTCGTCGCGTCGGAACTTTTAAAGGTTTTTCTTAGGTTTTTAAAAAGAAAAATCGCGAATAACAACTTTTCTATGACTAAAAGGAGAAGCGTTACGTAAACTAATATGGATATGAAACTTACCGTAAGCGACTCTTTGTTCAGAGTAAAATATATCGAATATATAAAAGACAGCCTTTTAAGCGTTGTCCGCGGCTTGGGCGGCTCGGCGCAAACAGCCGAACGCGACGAACGCGCGGAGCTTGATATAACGCTTCCCGAAGATTGCGTTCCGTACTTTCGCGCTTCGATAGAAGAAAAAATAGGCGAAGTCATAGCCGTGGGGTATAAGAACGAATATTTTGAAAAATACGTTCGCGTGTCGGGGCTTAATAACGAGGAATACTCGCTTTTACTGTCGGCTCTCATCGCCGCGGATTTTCAAGAGGACTGCGCGTACGCCGCTTCTAAGATTGTCGGCGACCCGTATACGATAGACGGCTCGTTCAACTTTACCCTTAAACCGCTTTTAGAAAAGTGGGCGGAAGTAGTTGCCTGTCTGCCGCCGGTGTTCAGGGCGGGGCAACTCAAAGACTTTATTTCCTATCTCGTTAGCGAAAGAAAGGGGCGAA
>CAKQSU010000024.1 GCA_934273135.1 uncultured Clostridia bacterium | reverse complement strand
ATACGACCGTGAAAGAGTGGTCCGTTACGCATTCCCTCGGCGTGCCGACTATATATCCGCCCTCGGTGAGCGTTAAGCCCGCGGGGAGCGAGCTGCCCGATTTAAGCGAATAGGTTACTTCGTCCGCGCCCGTGGCGAAGCTTACCTTATCGAAGTAGGCTTTGCCCATCTTGCCGTCGAGAAGTTTTCCGCCGTCGAAAGATAGCGAATAGAGAACGTCGAGAGTAAAGTCCGCCGAAATCGTCTTGAATCCGAGCGCGCTCGCCTCCACCTTTATCTTGTAATCTTTGCAGGTTTTTGTCGGCGTACCCGTTAAAACGCCGTCCGAAGAAAGCGTAAGCCCGTCGGGAAGAATACTGCCGTTTTTAAGCGAATATTTTATCGGCGGGAAGTTCTTTATCTCTTCCTCGGTCGCGCCCGGCTTGACGATTTTTGCCGTAGCAAGCGATTTTTCTACCTTTTCGCCGGGTTTTAAAGCAATGTTGTTTTCGTCGCCGACGTACACTATCGAACCGTTAATGTTTGCGACCGTTATTATGAAAGTCGCTTCCTTACTCGTTGTGCCGTAAGTTGCCGTAACCGTGAACTTATACGAAGAAACTTCTTCCGCGCAAACGCCCGTTATGTTTCCGTGTTCGTCCATAGTAAGCCCTTTCGGGAGCGAGCTGCCCTCTTTCAACGCGTAAACTATTTCGGAATTATCGGGGACGGTCGTTCCCTCGAAAGCGTCCGGGTTAAAGGTTACGCCGCCTACGCTTGCCGCGTACTCGTTGTCGAGCATACCTATCGCAAGCGTTACTCCGTTCCATTCGTTGAAAACTTCCGGCGTGGTCGCGTAGCCCGTGTTCATAGCCATACTGTTAGCCATCGTGTAAAGAATATCCTTGGCGGCTTTCTTTACCGCCGTCATAACGGTGGCGTTGTTGCACTTGCTCTTTTCGCTTTCCGCATTGCCGAGAGAAATGGAACCGCCGGCGATAACCATCTGGTCAAGGTACGAGAAGCTACCGATATAACTGTCCGTTACCACCATTCCTTTAAAGCCCCACTCCTCGCGCAGAACGTTTGTCAAAAGCGCGCGGCTTCCGCCCGTCCACGTCGTGCCGATTCTGTTTAAAGACGACATTATCGCGCGGGTTTTGCCCTCTTTGACGGCGACTTCGAAAGGCTTTAAGTAAATTTCTCTCATCGCCTGTTCGCTCGCCCAGGTCATAAGCCCTATTCGCGCATGTTCCTGGTCGTTGACGGCAAAGTGTTTGAAGAAGCAGAACACGCCCTTTTCCATGGCTCCGCTTATTATCTTAGCGGCAAGCTTGCCGGCAAGCAAGCCGTCCTCCGAAAAATAGTCGGCGTTTCTGCCGCCGAACGGCGAGCGATGAGTGTCTGCGCTCGGCGCGTACCAGCCGGGGAAGCGGGTTTTGCCTCTGCCCGTGCCGAACAACGCTTCGTTGCCGATAGCTATGCCCTTTTCGTAAGCTAAGTCCTCGTTATAACTGCTTGCCGTAACAACGTCGCTTGCAAAGAAAGCGTAAACCGCGCCTTCCATACCCTGGAAAAGACTCATGTACCCGGCGGGCTGACCGGCGTTTATTACGCGCGTCATATCGAGCGCGGGTATATCCTTGCCCGAACGGTAGTTGCCTTGCGATACGAGATATACGAGCGTGTCTTTGGAAAGCTGATTCATGAACGTATCCCAGAGCGGGTCGTCGTAATCCGCGCCGACGAGAGCCGAAAGCTTAACGTCGCCCGAGTCGTTGCCGAAAGTCGGCATGTTTTCTTCGGGAACGTAATATTCTTCCTTGGTGTAATCGGGTTGATTGCCCGGTCTCCAGAGCTGAGCGGATTTTATAAACGCCGCGCTTGCCTTCACCGTTCCCTGCTTTGTCGGGAATGTCCCTTTAAAATCCGCGCGGGAAAGGTATTTCTGCCCTAATCCCTCGGGCGCGGGGTCGGTTAAATAATTGCTTACGTCGTCGAATCTGTTTACGATTTCAACGCCCGTGGCGTCGTCCGTTTTAATTTGTATATCTTCAGCAACCGTGTATTCCACGGTGGCGATATCGTTATGGATATCCTCGCCGAGGCGTAAAACGTAAGTGCCTTTTTCAAGTTCGTAACCCTTGAAACCGTTACCGTTCGCGTCCGAATAATCGTAGGAAGCCATATCGCGCGCTTTTACGGTCAAAACCACCGTTTCGCTCTCTCCCGGCTCTATAATATTCGTCTTGTCGAAAGCTAAGAGGTTGGAATAAGATTTTTCGATTCCGCCCTTAGTATAAGGCGCGGTGTAGAACAAAAGCACCGTTTGCTTGCCGGCAACCGTTCCCGTGTTGGTAACTTTTACGCTGATTTCCACCTTGTCATCCGCCGTAAGCGCAAAGCCTTTCGCCTTGGAAAGATTTACTATTTCCTGCGAAAACGTGGTGTAGGAAAGCCCGTGTCCGAAAGGATAAACTACGTGCGCTTTGTACCAGTTTTCCCATTCTTTGGTCGTCGTGCCGTGGATAGCGGCGTTTTCCGCGCCGTCCGCAACGTACTTGTCGCTTCCCTCTTCGTAGCCGCGCGTTTCGTAATATCTGTACCCCGAGTAAATGCCCTCTTTGTACGCGATATTGCCTACGTACCATGAAACGCTGCCAAGATTCGACTGTCTGAAATTGCCGTACTGACCGAAGTTATTCCACGTCGGGTCGGCTTTAAAGTCCCTCGCCCAGGTGTCAACCGTCTTGCCCGACGGGTTGATATCCCCTGCAAGTATTCTTCCGAGTGCTTTTATGCCGCTTCTTCCGGGGTACCCCGTCCAGATACAGGCTTTAAGGTTTTCGCCGAAGCCGTAATGCCCGGGGTCGTCCAAAAAGCCCACTTCGAACTGCGAGGGAACGTTCAAAACGATAACTACTTTTTCGAATCTGCCGCTTAAATACTTCAAGAGGTCGGATTCGTTTTTATCGAGTTGCAAATAGTGGTCGTCTTTCGCACGCGCGCCGTTTATAATTTCGCCGTTATTTTGTATCATCGTCTGCGGCATGTCCCAGCCCTCGCCGCTCGAACGGGAAAAGACTACGAGAGCCGCGTCGGAATAGTCCTTATACGATTCTTCTATATCGGAAGTGTACTTTTCGACAGGCGTTTCGCCCGTGTTGAAGCCTTTAACGGTGTTGCCGTTGGTCGGTTGCGCGCCTCTGCCCGAACCCGATTTCGACGAGTCGTTATAGAAGCTGACAAGCGACGGGTTAAGCGCGAAGCCCGATTCCGTCAACGCTTCCGAAAGCGTTACCATGGGGTAGCCGGGCGCGCGATTGTTGTCTACGTAGTTTGAAGAAAGCCCGTACAATAAAGATGCCGAGGACTTGCCGAAAACGCTTATCTTTGCGCCCTTTTTAAGTGGCAAAGCGTTGTCCGCGTTCTTTAAAAGCGTAAAACCCTCTTCGCAAATTCTCTCGTTGAGCGCGTCCGCCGCTTTCATCGCCTCTTCCTTGCTCCCGTAATCGGCGGTGTAATAATTGCCGAAAGTAGGCTTAGGGGCTTCGTAATCCGCCCGAGCGAAAACGGAAGCTCCGCTAAAAGTTATAGCCGCGGCAAGAGATAAAGAACACAATCCGAATAATACTTTTTTGTTTTGTCTGTTTTTCATGATTTTCCTCCTTACGCGCCTACTATGTTGTCGGCTTCCACGTTGAGCTGGTTATTATACATCATCTGAATAACAATGTTGAAGTCGGTTATCGTTCCCGTGCCTCTTGCGGGTTTAACGATAGAAACGTAAAGCTTTTCGGCTTTTTCTCTCGTCAACATAAGCCCGAAAGTGTACACGTCGTTTGCCTTCATGTCTATTTCTTTTTTCACTGCCTTTCCGTCCGTAAGCGGATTAGACGTAACGCCCAAGGCGAATATGAATTTGCCCTCGTAAGCGTTGTTGTTTATTACTCTGAAGTATACGCTCACCTTTTCGTCCGCTTTATATTCGGGCGCGTTGGAAACTTCCGCGTAAATGTACGGTGCCGTCGCGCCGTAAGAAATATAATTTTCTCTCGAAACAAGGTTAGTTATACCGTTGGCGTTGTTTACGTTCTTTCTCCCGCCGAAGGATACTCCTGTCGGACCTATCGGCGTCCAGCAATCGCCGCGTATACCCGTGCCGGCGGGGTAGTCCGCGCCGTTGGTTGTTTGTTTGAGCGTGACGTATTCCGCGTCGATTACCGCAAACTGCGGGTCGCCCTCGGGGTACGTGTCCGCGCTTACGTAAACCATATCGAGCGTCGCTTTTTCTTCCGCTTTGCCCTTTAAGGATTCCCTTAAAACGAGCGCGAAGCTCGGGTTATGGAAGCCTGCGGAAGCTATCATAAAGGTTTTAACCGTTTCGCCCGCCTTTATTTCGACTACGCCCGTCGTCGCTACCGCAAGATAAGAAACCGCGTAAAACTCAAACTTCATGTCAATGTTTGAACGGTTTTTGAATATTACTTTCACCGTCTGCGAACCATAGCGAAGTGTAGAAAAGTTAGCTACGCCCGTTAAGTTTTCGCTGCTGTAGCCGGAATTGCCCGCGCCTTTGTTTGCGGCAAAGTTATACCTGTAACCGCTTAATCCTTCAAAGTCCTTATCTTCCGTTTCGTCCACAACGCCGCCCGTTATTTTCACTCTGTCGTTTGTAACGCTGTTTCCGCCGAAAACTATTTCGCGCTTTTCGGAAAACGCCGAGAATACGCTGTAAGTTTCGTCCGGCATGGTGAAGGTATAAGTGTTGTTTTCCGCGCCCGATTTTCTGTTTCTGCGCGAAGCTACGTCCCACCCGACGAATATTTCATTGCTTTGCTCGGCTCTTCTTTCAAGCGTTATCTGCGTTCCGTAAGGGAATGCGTAAACGTTGTTTTCGCCGTCTTTTTCCACTATTTCCGCACTGACTTCTTCGCCGTCTTTAACAGCCGAAGTCACGGTGGAAGCAACCGCGTTGAGCGTGAAAAGCTTTTCTTCGGTTATAGCGATAATCGAAAGCGGAAAAGCGGGCATTTCTATCTCGTTGCCGTTTGTCCACAAATTAGTCGCCTTTTCGTTTGTGTCGGCGTTTAAAAACTCCCATTCCACAAAGTTAAGTCTTTCGGTTTCGAGCGCGGCAAAATCGACGGTAAGTCTTACCCTTTCACCCGCTTCGGCAAGCGTTTTGTCCGCCGCGCCGCCCGTTACTTTAACGGCGTACTTTTTTTCGCCGAGTCCGGCTTTAACGATAAGCGCGATAACGTGGGTTTTTCCGCCCGCGGAAAGAGTTAAGCTCGTTTCGCCTTTTGCTTTAAGCGTGACTAACCCCTCGTTTGTAACGGTCGCGATTTTCTCGTCGCCCGTTTCAAACATAATGTCAAATTCGGGGCTGCCTTTTTTACGTATTTCGGCAGTGAATTGTACCGTTTTTGCGGAAAGGTCGGCTTCGTAAAATCCGCTTGTTATCTTGTTATTGTTGTAAGCGATTTTTACGTCTGTCACCTCGTTCACGACTTGCGGCTCATAGCTTACGCCGCCGCCCGTCGAATCGTTGCCGCCGCCGTCGCAGGCAAAAAGCCCCACGGACAAAGCGACGATCATGATAACCGTAAACGCAATAAGAAGTTTGTTTTTCATGTTCTCGTTCCTTTTTTTGTTTTTTAATAAAATATGTTAAAGCAGTCGTAAGACTGTAATTGCCCGCGACTGCTTTAAAGTACTAAACCTTAACCTTCAAGTCGCATGTATTGTAAGTAACCGCCCTTAGGCTTGCCCGTATCATCGTTTGATTCTTTTTTAAAGGTAAGCGTTATAGTGTTTTCTCCGTCAATAAGGTCAGCTATAGCAAGTTCGTATTCATCAAACACCGCGCCGCCGTTTATTTCCGGGCTTGCTTTCAAAACTACCGAAGAGGAAATTTCTTTATTCGTTCCGTTCACCGTAAGACTTAACGATTTGTTTATTTGATATTCCTCGTTATAATTTGAGCTGTTGAGCGTTGTATTTCTCATACGAATTATAACTTTTACTTCACCCGCGGTTGCCGTTACTTTAAAAGTATAAACCTGCGTGCCGTTCTGCTTTATATTATAAGTAGTCGAAGCAAGCGCGGCTCTCGTATCGGTTTTTTGGTAGGACTTTTCTTGTGTTCTGTCGCCGCCTATATAAATGTACTCGTAGGGTCCGGTTTCCGTCGTTTTAGTGTTGCCTTTATCGTTTACGGCGGTCGCGTACTGCGTGTAAGTCTTTTTGTGGCAATATTCGCACGTCTGCCATTTGCCGAGAGTAGCTTCTGCCGCGGCGTAGTCAGTGCCGTATTCGGGGATTAACTTGTAAGTATGAGCTTCTTTCGCCGTATCGTAAGCATACGCAGAAACGCCGTAGTTATACACGGCTTTCACAACCGCCGCCATGTCCGCGGTGTCGCTCTGTTTTGCGTAAACGTAGCCGTTGACGGAATAAGAAAGCGTTTCGCCTATCGCTTCGCCCGCTTCGTTGACGATGTTTATCGTATAAACCTTGTCAAAGTCAAGCACGCCGACCTTTTCATAACGATATTTTCTCGTTTCGCCGTCTACTTCGTAAGCGGAAACAACGTCATCGCCGACTTTAAGCGAAAGTTTTGCGTTTTCGGAAGTCGGCTTTATCGTGAAGTATAATGAAACGTTATAGTCGAACCTTACGCCCGCGTTCACCCAGGAAAACTCGTCGCTCTTTGTGCCGCTTATTTTGCGCGTATCGGCAGATTTATCCAACGCCTTAAAAGCGGTCGCGTAAGCCTTTTGCGCGTCGGTAAGCCCGTCTGTAACGGGCGTAAAGCCGCTTTGGATGTATTTTGTCTGAATTGCTTCGCCGTAATAGAGCATATCTACGGCGAGGGTTTTCAATTTTTCGTACTTTTCGCAAGTTACGCCGAGCGCTTCGGGCGATGAAGTAAGCAATTTATACAGGTATTCTCTCGCGGTCGTCTCGTTCGTATCAAGCGGCTTTTCGTCACCCTTCACATAAAGCTCCGCTTTTATTGTTTTATCGAAGCATTTAGGGGTTATTGAGGCGAACGGGACGTTCGCCTCCCCGTCGGTACTGACGGGGACATCGACAATTTCAGGCTCGTCTTCTCCGAACGTGAATTTTACGGTGTAATTTACGTTTTCGGCAAGACCCGTGAGCTTATAGTTCATTGTGACGTTTTCGCTTAAATTGAGAGATACGCTCTCGAATTTTTCATTACCCGTGGTCGCGCGCGCGTTCGTAAACGCCACCGAACAGAAAAGCGACGATACCGCAAGCGCGGCGAAAACCAACGTTAAAATTTTAATTTTCAAGTTTTTCATGTTTTTTCCTCCTTAATTTTCGGTGCCCCACTCGCTGTTAATCAAATCCCCGGTGCCGTCAATGCCGTTTTTTGTGATACTCGTCGTTATAACGCTTTCTCTCGAAACGAGCAGTAACTGTGTTTTTGCCTGTTCGTAAGGCTTTTTAACTTCCATTTTTCTTTTTTACCTCCGTTTTTTTTAGGAAACGCACTTGGCTTTCCGTTCGTTTCGATTGTAACCTTTCTTGCGCGGAGATTGCAACGGTTTTTCGATAACTTGCATTTTTTCGGGCATAACTTGCACTTCAACCATTTCCGCCGACAAATTTTCGCCGACAAAAAAAGAGAGCCGCAAAAAACTCTCTTTCTCTCACCTCGCATCATAAAACTATATTAAATTGATTTTTTCCGGCTAATCTAACATGCAATATTAAATCAGCCGGGATTTAGGCAAATTCACGCTTATTCGGCGTCTTGCGGGAGCGTTATTATCACGCGGAAAACGCCGTCGGCGGCGAAAATTTTCATTGCGCCGTCAAGGTTATCGACAGCCATTTTCACGCTTCTCAGTCCGTACCCGTGCAAACCGCCTTTTTCCGTGCTTTTCGGCAATCCGTCCTCAAAAACGGGGGCTTGGGACGCAAAGGAGTTTTCAACCGAAATGTTGATTACGCCGCCCATTTGCTTTGCCACGACGACTTTAACGTATCTTTCGCTTTCCTTTTCAACCTTTCTCGCCGCGTCGACGGCGTTGTTCACGAGGTTGTCGAATATGGAAAACAAGGCGTTTTCATTGATTTTAGAAAGCGACGAACCGTCGGCTATGCAAATGAGTTTTATGCCTAAGCCGCCGCAAACGAGCGCGCTTTCGCTCATTACGATATCGAGAACGTAATTGCCCGTTTTATAAACGTTTGCGCACGAATCGAGAGAACGCTCCATCTCCGAGAGAACGGAATCTTCGTAAGCGTTTTTTCTGAGCCGCTCTATCTGGTGCTTTAAGTCATGGCACATCACGTTCACCGCGTCGATTCTCTCTTTTTTTATCGTGTAATTTTGCTTTTCTCGGTTTCTTAAAACGGACAAAACCTGCATTTCGTCACGCAGTTTGTCGTAAGTTATCGCAAAAAAGAGTAGCCACACGACCATTGCCGCCGTGAGCGCGTCATACACGAAAAAGACCGTGAAAAGCGATTTTGAAAAGTCTTTTTCAAATTCGTACACGGCGACCGCGTTAAGAATAACGTTGGCGATAATCATGCTTGCCGCTATCGCTACGAGCGAAAACTTGTTTACCTTCATTCCCTTTCGCTCGCCTCCCGTCAAAAGAACGTACGCAAACACGCCGCCAAGCACGGCAAGGTAAACGCAAGTGCTTGTTACGAACGAGCGTATGTCGTTTGCTGTGAAGTTTTCTTCCGTGTAAACCGATTTGTACCCGTCGCCCGCAATGTTGACTATATAGGAAGCTATCGAGTAAGAAATATGTTGCGCCGAGTACGCGAACACGCCCGACACGAACAAATTCATGAACGGTTCCTCGTATAAAAACTTCATCAACGCCACCGATACGGCAAACATGACTATGAACAAAACCGTTAAGTACCACGATTCGTAAACGACTATCGGAAGCGCGAACGTTATCGCCGCCAAAAAAAGAGCGACAACGGCTATTCGTAGCGGAAATTTATCTTTCTTTTTGAACGTTATGCCTATGACGAGTTCCACAAGGAATATCTCCGCCATAAACATGAATTTGTATAAAAACAGTGTAGATTTAAAGTTATACATTTGCCTTTCGTCGCCTTTAATTGTTGCCGCTGTATTCGGCAAGCGCGGCTAAAAACTCCTTTTTCGTCCCGCGAGAAATAGGAATAATTTTGCCGTCTATCGTAATGTCGCTTTTGCCGACCGCGTTTACTCTGCGCAAATTGACGAAAAACGAGTGCGCGCATCTGAAAAACCCGTAAGGCGTAAGCTCTTCTTCAAGCCCCCTCAGCGTGCCTTTGGTGCTTACCGAGCCGCCCGTCGCAAGATGAATGGTGAGTTCCCGACCGAAAACTTCGATAAACGAAATGTCCTTAATCGGTATTCTTTTTACCCCGTTTTCGTCCTTAACGGTTATCGTTTTGTTGACGCGCGCGCCTATCGCCGAAGTAACGCGCCGCATGGTGAGCCGAAATTGTTCGTATTCGAGCGGCTTTAAAAGATACCCCGAAGCTTTTACGGCGTATCCGTCTATCGCGTATCTTAAAAAGCTGGTGGTGAAAATTATCGCCGTTTCTTTGTCCGCGGCGCGCAAGCTTTCCGCAAGCTGCATGCCGTCCATTCCCGGCATTTTTATGTCTACAAACACAATATCCGCGTCCGAACGATAATTTTGCAAGAAAGCAAGCGGCTTATCGTAAAACCTTACTTCCGTTTCTATGCCCTCTTCCGCCGAATAACGCGCAAGCATATTTTTCAGTTGATGTCTGCAAATTTCTTCGTCGTCAACGACCACAATACAATACTTCATCGGTGTTTTCCTTCGCTATCTATAAAATACCATAAATCGAACTTTATTTCAAGGGTTTTTAAAAAGTTTCACGTAAATTTTTTAAAAAAAGCTTCCGCCACATGAATATAAGACCCCTTTTATTATTTTACCCCTTGTTGCGAACAAAAAACAACGGTATTTAGATAACTTGCGCTTTTTTAGCCATAACTTGCTTTTTTACACCTTCCACTCCCCTTTTTATTATATATTTCGTAAATCCTCATCTTGCCGCAAGGCGAACTTCACTTGCGCAGCAAACATCACTTGCGCAGCAA
>CAKQSU010000023.1 GCA_934273135.1 uncultured Clostridia bacterium | reverse complement strand
CGCTTTACCTATTCCTAAGCCGCAATATTCTTTGCTTACGGCAACGCCGAAATCCGCACGGTGCGAAAGTTTTTCGGCTTTTCCTTTAGCGGTAATCCCCGCGCTTCCGACAAGCTTTTCGTCGATAAACGCGCCTATTTCCGCTTCGCGTCTACTTTCGAAAAGTCCTTGCAAAAACGAACTTTCGCTATTTTCGTCAAACGTTATTTCGTCGGGATAACTTAAAAGAAAATCCGTTTCATTATGCGTACCGAAAAAAAGATTCAACATTCTTTTGCCGTCGCAAAAGCTCAAACTTTTAAGCAAACATTCTTCGCCATTTTTCAAAACGACTTTCTCTTCGTAATCCATTTTAATCCTTACTCTTTATTTTAACCACGACTTTTCCTTTTGCCTTTTCGCCGGTGACGGTAATATCGTAACGTCCTTTTTTGAGCTTATCGAGCGAAAAACTTGCCGTTTGCAAACCGCTCCCTACATAAACTTTTTCGCCGCTTTCCGAATAAATTTCAATATCGATTTTGCCCTCTTCTGCCGTTATCTCAACGTCGAAAACGCTTTCGTCCTCTTTTACGGTGACCGTCTGCTTTTCGCTCCTATTCAAAGCGGAAAAGTCAAGCGTGTAAACGCCCGCAGAGCCGTTATAAATTTTATTGCCGACAAAATCGGCTTCGCAAGCGGTTAAAGTAAATGCAAATGCGACGAAAAGTAAGGCTATAAGTCGATTAAACGCATTTTTCATCTTCCGCCACTTCTTCTCTTTTTGCGTATCTACCTTTTTTATACTCTTCGAGATAAACTCCGTAACGGATAAACGCTGCGATAATCGCGCTCATCACACTCAAAGGAAGAGCCAAAACGTATGAAGCGAACGAATTACCCGTTCCGCCGATTTTTACACTAACAATAAGCGATATAATAAACAGCACTATACATCCGGCAAAATATAAAATCGACGATACCAAGTACGATATGTAATTTTTCCTTGTGAACGGCGTTCCTTCTTTTTTTGAAATTAAGAACATTACCATCTGGAAAATAACTACCGCCATAATAAACGCAAAAAAGACAGCGCTCATAACGTCACCGAAAAAGAAGCTTCCGGAGCTTTCGGCGGGTGTTACGACAGTTATTGCCGGGCTGAGTAAGATAATGTTCGTTCCCGCTAATATGAGAATTGCCGAAACGCAATACAATATACATAATATTCCGCAAATAACTGCGCAACACAGCAAAAATACAAACCATACTTTCAAAGCTTTTTTTGCTTTCGTTAAATCGGTCATTTTACTTTGCCTCCTTTTCAAGCGTCACTTTCACTTTTCCGCTGCCTTTCGTCACAACGGCTTGAACTTTGTACTCGCCGACGTACGGAAGAGCAATTTTTACGATACCTACGGAAAGACCTTCGAAAGAAGAAATAACTTCGCCGGAAGCATAAGTTGTTTTCACGCTCGCAACACCCGTGGCGTTCACTTCTATTTTCAACGAATAATTTGCGCTTTCCGTTATAAACACCTCTTCACAAGGTTCTATGAAATCTTCAAACGTAAAAAAACATGTCTGCGTGTTTTCCGTGTTCGTTTTACGAGCAGATAAACGCACCGGGGCGGTCACCTCTTTTTTGCTTACACGGCTTTCGGGTTCGTCTGCCGGAACGGCAACCGAAAAAGTCTTTTCGGTAAGCGGCGATTCGATAAGCATTTTTTCGCTCGGTAAAGGCAAACAATCGCTCTGTAAGCCTACACCGTAATCGACGATAAACGAAGCGGCAATATATATGCAACCATAAAAAACATCACCGATATCGATAGCAAAACCCAATCCGAAAGCAAGTTTGAAAATAAGCGACAAAATGCTTGCAAACAGCGCGAGAGCGATATAGTAAATACCGAGAACCCGCATTTTTTTGACACAAGATTCATAAAAGGGCGTGCCTTTTTCGATTACCTCGCTACATAGCGACAAAACTATACACATTAGAGGAATCGTCGCCGCAATTACCGCTACCGCATAAACAAACGAAACGATTATTTGTTCTCTTGTCAGCTTAATTCCGCTGCTGCTCAAATACTCCATAAATTTGTCGTTAAGCATTGCGTTAACCGAAGCAAGTGCCGCACAAAAAAACACAAACCCTAATACAACAAAGCCGAGAACTATCGCAGCAAGAACGCGGTAGACTCTCACGAACGTTAAAAAGCCTCTTAAATATTTCATCTTTTAAACCAAACCGCCCGAAAACGTAAAACGCGACGGACGGTTTTCCTTTTTAATTTATAAGTTTTTGTATATAAGAAATTTCCGGCGCTTCAAGCCTGCCGTCTATACACAAAATATCGACGACAATATCGAGAACCGCATTTTTTGCATCCCAATCGAGGCTATCGGCAAGTTCATCAAGTAATGGTAACATTTCGTTTTTCCCGGATAAAAAAGACTGAAACAACGCGTTTGCCTTTTCCTTTGTCATACGACCAAGCACCGAACACATAAGTTCATACTCGGCAACCGTCAAAGTATTGTCGACGGTTGCGCATGTAAAAAAGACTGCGGACATAAGCTCTTTCTCGGTCATTTTTTTGCCGCGGCTGTTCTTGTCTTGTTCTTTTACTGCCTTCCAAACAATCTTTCTCGAAGCGTTTATGTTCTTGATAAGGTCCTTTTTCGGGGTGTCGAGCTTTTCCTGAAGCAACACCTTAAGCGGCTTATATTGAGTCATTTTGTCACCTTACGCGATAAGTTTTTGAATAAACTTAATTTCCGGGACTTTCAATTCTTCGTCCACAGCGAGAACGCGGCATACGTAGTCCGCGAGAACGGTTTTCAATTCGTCGCTCAAACCGTCGGCAAACTCGTCGAGAGCTTCCTCCGCGGCTTTTTGATTGTCGTAAACGCCTTGCACCATATTCTTAGCGTTTTCGTAACCGATTTTCGACAATACGTCGCACATAAAAGCGTGTTCCTTTTCGGTAAACGCGCCGTCTACGCCGAAACAAGTGAGCGTAACGGTGACTGCGAGCTTAGCTAAGTTTTCCGCGCTGCCGAAAGCTTCGCCCAAAATGCAAAGGTCGTTCTTTGCGCCCTCTACCAAATCTTCGTACGAAGAGTTGACGTAACTTTGTAAAAGTTCCTGAAAATCCATTTTTCTACCTCTCTTGATTTTTATAAAATTTTTATAAATTGTGTCTTAACCTTAGAAATTCGTTTACACAATCAATTTTTTTATGAAATTAACTTCCGGCGCGGACAATTTGCCGTCCACAGCCAAAACGCAACAGACGAGGTCGAGAAAAACGGCTTTCATATCGTCCGTCAAACCGTCCACAAGCTCGTCGACGTCATTTTCAGATTCTTCCTGTTCGTTGTAAAACGCCTGAACGCAATCTTTTGCCTGTTCGTACGTTAAGTCGGCGATAACGTCGTGCAAAAAATTATACTCCCTGTCGGTAAATTCGCCGTCCGTGCCGAAACATGTAAGCACCACGGGGATAACCACGTCGTCCACCGAAACGTCACAACCGTCAAGGTCGGCTTCGATTAAATCGATGTCGCGATTCGCCTTCTCGACCAGAACCTCGTACGGAGCGTCAACGTATTGTTGCATAAGTTCATCAAATGTCATACCTTTTACTTCCTTATTGTTGTTTATGCAAACATTTTATCACACATTACCCGTTTTGTCAACGATGAAAGCAAAAATAATCAAAACGAATTTTATATTTTAAAATCGAAGAAAAAAGGGCGGCGGCTTTATAATAGATTGACTTAACGGGTAAAAAAAAGTATAATATCGTAGAGATTGCATTCTTCATCACTAATAAAATTTTCTTTGAAAGGAGAAAAACATGACGTTAGACCAATTAAAACCCGGCGAGGGCGCGGTTATTTCGGCTGTAAACGGCGAAGGCGCGCTTCGGTGCCGCTTGCTCGACATGGGGCTTACCCCTAAGACGAAAGTTGTTTTACAAAAAATCGCGCCGATGGGAGACCCTATCGAGATTTTTATTCGCGGTTACGAGCTTACGCTCAGAAAAGAAGAAGCGGTTAAAATAGACGTCGTAAAGGAAGAAAACTTATGAGATTTGCTTTGGCGGGAAACCAGAACTGCGGAAAAACCACGCTTTTTAACGCGCTGACAGGTTCTAATCAGCATGTAGGGAACTTTCCGGGCGTAACCGTGGACAGAAAAGAAGGGGTTTTGAAGGGCAAAGGGCAAACGGCGACCGTTGTGGACCTGCCCGGGATTTACTCGTTAAGACCGTACACTCAGGAAGAAATCGTAACGCGCGATTACATAATCGACGAAAAGCCGGACGGCATTATCAATATCGTCGACGCGACGAACATCGAACGCAACTTATACCTTACGCTTCAACTGCTCGAACTGCGCGTTCCGACCGTGCTTGCGCTCAACATGATGGACGAAGTGCGAGAAAACGGCGGGAGCATAGACGTAAAGAAAATGAGCGACGAACTCGGCATACCCGTTATCCCTATAAGCGCGGCTAAGGGAGAAGGCGTTTCGGAGCTTATCGACAAGGCGATAGAAACGGCAAAAAACAAGATTTTGCCGCAAAAGCATGACTTCTGCACGGAAGATTCGCCCGTTCACCGCTGTATACACGCTATAACGCACTTGATAGAGGACCACGCGGAAAAAATCGGAATACCGCCGAGGTTCTGCGCGACAAAGCTTATCGAGGGCGGAGACAACATAGCGGACAAACTTTCGCTCGACGAAAACGAACGGGAACTCATCGAACACTGCATAGTGCAGATGGAGGACGAATCGGGGCTGGACAGAAACGCCGCGCTTGCCGATATGAGATACGAATTTATCGAAAGCGTTGTCGAAAAGTCGGTGGTGAAATGCCATGAAAGCAAAGGGCATATACGTTCGGTGAAAGCCGACAAAATTCTGACGGGAAAATATACGGCAATACCCGTATTTTTAGGGATACTTTTTCTCACGTTTTTTCTGACGTTCAACGTAATCGGCAAATACCTGTCAGACCTTTTGAATTTAGGTATTACGTCGCTTTCGGGCGTGATAGACAACGCGCTGACCGCTTACGGGCTTAACCCCGTGCTTCAAAGCCTCATTATAGACGGCATATTCGCAGGGGTAGGAAGCGTGCTTTCGTTTTTGCCGATAGTCGTTACGCTCTTCTTTTTCCTTTCCATTCTCGAAGACACCGGGTACATGGCAAGGGTTGCTTTTATAATGGATAAGCCGCTCAGAAAAATCGGGCTTTCGGGCAGAAGTTTTGTGCCGATGCTTATGGGGTTCGGCTGTTCGGTCCCGGCGGTTATGGCGACGAGAACGGTTTCTTCCGACCGCGACAGAAAAATGACGGTTATGCTTATACCGTATATGAGCTGTTCGGCAAAAATCGCTATTTACGCCGTATTTACTCAGGCGTTTTTCCCCGTCGGCGGGGCATTTGTGATGATGGGGCTATACCTTTTCGGCGTGCTGTTGTCGATAGTCGTCGCGCTCGTTTTAAAGTCCACCGTTTATAAAGGTCAGCCCGTGCCGTTCGTTATGGAATTGCCTAACTACCGCTTTCCGTCGGCAAAGTCGGTCGCGCTTTTATTGTGGGAAAAGGCAAAAGACTTTTTGTCAAGGGCGTTTACGGTAATTCTTCTCGCTACCGTTATAATCTGGTTCTTGCAAAGCTTCGATTATAAAATCAACTTCACGACGGACAGTTCGCAAAGTCTGCTCGCGTATATAGGTCGCGGAATATCCGTTATCTTCCGTCCGCTCGGGTTTGAGGACTGGCGCGTCACGACCGCGCTCGTTTCCGGCTTTACCGCAAAGGAAGCCGTGGTTTCCACCCTCGCCGTTCTTTCGGGGACGAATGCGGACGGGCTTGCAGCGGCTTTGCCGTCGATTTTCACACCGCTTTCGGCTATTTCGTTCCTCGTGTTCACGCTTCTTTATACGCCCTGCATAGCGGCGGTATCGACGATCAGAAAGGAATTCAAATCGTTTTGGGCTACGCTCGGAATCGTCGGCGTTCAATGCGCCGTGGCTTACGTTTGCGCGTTGGCGGTATTCTGGATAGGAAGTATTTTTGCATGAAGTTTCTCGATTATCTTTTAATTGCTTTTGTCGCGTCCGCCGTTGTTGCGGCGATAGTAAGCATAGTAAAAAAGGCTAAAAACGGAAGCTGTTGTTGCGGCTGTTCGGCTTGCAAAAAATATACGGGCGACAAAAAAAAGAAGGGCAACTGCCCTCTTTGCGAAAAGCAAAAGACTTTCGATGACAAAACGGATAAACAAGATTAAGCAATCTAAAAACTCTCAAAAGACAAAAACACGCGGAGAAAAACCGCGTGTTTTTTGTTAAAAGCCTTTCTATAAGTCGATTATCGATTATTTTACGAATTCTTCGATATCGGCTTTTTTGCAGTAACCCGAACGGCGTTTTACTTCCTCGCCGTTTTCAAAAAGAAGCAAAGTCGGGATAACGTTCACGCCGAACTTAACCGCAAGCGCGCTTTCTTCGTCCACGTTTACTTTGCCGACCTTAACTTCGTCTTGCGAAGACGCAAAACTTTCGAGTTCGGGGGCTAGCATGCGGCAAGGACCACACCATGTCGCCCAAAAATCGACGAGGATTTTTCCTTCGGATTTTAAAACTTCGTCTTCAAAATTTTCGTTTGTCAAAACAATTTCTTCCATCGTTAGCTCCTTTATGTTTTAAGCGGTTATTTGAGCGGCACGCTCGCCTTTGCGTTGAGAGTAAGGTCGGCGTAGTCGCCCGTTATGTATCTTATATACCCCTCTGCGGCAATCATCGCCGCGTTGTCGGTACAAAGTTTTTTAGGCGGTAAAATGAGTTTAATCGACTTATCTGCGCACTTTTCGGCAAGATAGTTTCTCAAATATCCGTTTGCGGCAACGCCGCCGCCGATTGCAAGGGTATCTATTCCGTTTTCTTTTGCCGCAAGAACGGCTTTGTCGCAGATTATGTCCACCGCGGCATGCTGAAATGACGCCGCAACGTCCGCACGGGAATATTCGCGCCCCGCTTGCTGCTCCTTATGCACGTAATTTATGACCGCCGTTTTAAGCCCGCTGTACGAAAAATTGTACCCGCCGTTGTTTTTAAGCATTTTCGGCATCGGAATAACGTTTTTTCCGCTTTCGGCAAGCTTTTCTACGTTAGGTCCGCCGGGGTAGGGAAGAGAGAGAACGCGGGCAACCTTGTCGAAGGCTTCGCCCACAGCGTCGTCAAGCGTTCCGCCCAGAATTTCAAGGTCTGTATAGCTTTTTACGATTCCTATCGCCGTATGCCCGCCGCTTGCAAGAAGAGTTACGAACGGCGGCTCTAAATTTTCGTCCGCAAGGTATGCCGCCGCCATATGCCCTCTTATGTGGCTTACGGGAAGAAGCGGCTTATTCAGCGCGAAAGCAAGGCTTTTTGCATAGCTCACGCCGACGAGCAGCGCGCCCAAAAGCCCCGCGCCGTAAGTTACGGCAACCGCGTCTATATCGCTAAACGTAAGCCTCGCTTCCTTAACGGCTCTCGTAACGGCTTCCGAAACGGCTTCCGTGTGCGCGCGGGAAGCTATCTCCGGCACGACTCCGCCGTACTTCATGTGTTCGGGCGCGGAAGAAAGTATTACGTTAGAAAGAATTTTTCTGCCACCTACGACTACAGAAGCCGCGGTTTCGTCGCACGACGATTCTATTCCCAAAATTACGGGTACGCTCTTTTTTTCGAGCGTTTTCACGTATTTAAAGTAGTCCATGTCTCTTTACGAACGTTTGAGATATTCGGTGATGAATCCGTCGAGGTCGCCGTCCATAACGGCTTGAATGTTGCCCGTTTCGTAGCCCGTTCTGTGGTCTTTTACCATTGTGTAGGGGCAGAAAACGTACGAACGGATTTGCGAGCCGAATTCTATTTTTTTGATGTCGCCTTTTATTTCCTGCGCTTCTTTGAGCCTTTCCTGCTCGCGAAGTTCGATGAGTTTGCTCATGAGCATGCGCATTGCCATTTCCTTGTTCTGAACCTGGCTGCGCTCGTTCTGGCAAGCGACGATAATGCCCGTCGGAATGTGCGTTATGCGGATTGCCGATTCCGTTTTGTTGATGTGCTGTCCGCCCGCGCCCGAAGAACGATAAGTGTCGATTTTCAAGTCTTCCGAACGAATTTCTATCTCGTCGGAATTGTCGATTTCCGGCATTACGTCGACGGACGAAAAGGAAGTCTGACGGCGTTTGTTCGCGTCGAACGGGGAGATACGGACAAGGCGGTGAACGCCCTTTTCGGCTTTAAGATATCCGTACGCGTTTTCGCCCATTACGCGGAAAGAAACGCTTTTTATGCCGGCGTCGTCGCCGGGCAAACGGTCGAGTTCTTCTATCGTGTAACCGTGCTTTTCCGCATAACAAATATACATGCGGTAAAGCATTTCCGTCCAGTCGCAAGCCTCGGTGCCGCCCGCGCCCGCGTGCAAGGTCATAATGGCGTTCAAATCGTCATACTTGCCTTTTAATAGAGTGCGCAAACGGATTTCTTCTATTTCCTCTTCGATTGTTTTGAGTTCTCCGTCAACCTCCGGCAAGAAAGAATCGTCGTCTTCCTCGGCGGCGAGGTTTACAAGCTCTTCCGCATCGTTAAGCGTTTTTTCCGCTTTGTCGAAAAGCTCGATTTTTTTCGACAGGGAACCGGCTTTACGCGCAAGCTCGGTAGACTTTTTCAAGTCCCCCCAGACTTCCGGTTTTTGCTGTTCCGCTTCGATTTCTTTTAATTCGTCTTTCGCCTTGGCGAGGTCAAAGAGAGTATCCTGCCTCGTTTAGGATAGAGCGAAGCTCTTTAAGTTTGTCGTAATAAAGGTCTGTTCTTATCATTTTAAAACTCCTTGTCAATTTGTTCTTTTACAGTGTATTATGAGCAAAAAGCCCTTCTATAAGTCGATTATCGCGTGTTTTTATTGATTTTTGCCGCAGCAGTTTTTGTACTTTTTGCCGGAGCCGCAAGGGCAGGGGTCATTGCGACCGACTTTCGCGGTAGCTTTTGCCGGAGCAGCCTTTTGCGGAGCGGAGCCGCCGCCCCCGAAGGAGTAATTTATGGGGCGCGGAGCGGGCTTGGGCGCGGGTTCTTCGACTCTTATTTCGGCGTTCAAAAGAATCCTAACGGTGGTTTCCTGAATGGAAGCGGTCATATCCTCGAACATTTCCATACCCTCGCGCTTGTAGGCGTTAATCGGGTCTTCGTTAGCGTACGAACGGAGCGAAATGCCGCGTTTGAGCTTATCCATCGCGTCGATGTGGTCTATCCAGAATCTGTCGACCGAGGAAAGAAGAACGTCGCGTTCAACAATCGTGAAGTCGATGCTCATTTCCTTATAGCGTGCAATCTTTGCTTCGTAGCATTCGATAACCTTTTTCACGCACTCGTCTACCATATATTGATAGTCCCACTTGCCGATTTCCTCTTGCGTTAAGAACGCGGTGCCTCTCGGCAAAGCTCTGTTTTCGAGCGCGGTGTTGATTTTTTCGGCGTCCCACGTGGCGGGCTTATCCTTATCGGGAACGGCGGCAGCGACAACGTCCGCAACGTAATCGGGGATAAGGTTCAAAATATCCTGATGAATGTTTTCGCCGCGAAGAACTTTCATGCGTTCTTCGTAGATAACCTGACGTTGAGTGTTTAAAACGTCGTCGTACTGAATGATGTGTTTTCTTATGCCGAAATTTCTGCCCTCGATTGTGCGTTGAGCGTTTTCGATGGCGCGGGAAAGCATTTTTGCGGAAAGGGGCGTATCTTCGTCGACTTTGAAGAAGTTATACGCGCCTTTGAGCCTTTCGCCGCCGAATCTTTCGGCAAGGTCGTCTTCAAGAGAAATATAGAAGATTGACGCGCCGGGGTCGCCCTGACGCCCCGCACGGCCGCGGAGCTGGTTATCGATACGGCGCGATTCGTGACGCTCGGTGCCGATGATTCTCAGCCCGCCCAAAGCGGTGACTTCTTCCTTTTCCTTATCGGTGACTTCCTTGTGTTTTAAGAGAAGTTCGTTGTATTTTTCACGCAGAGCCTTGATATCGTCCGGGACGTTCTGAACGAAAGATACAGCCATTTCGATATCGTCGTCGGAATAGCCTTGGTTGCGCAAATCCTGTCTGGCAAGATACTCGGGGTTGCCGCCTAAAAGAATATCGGTACCGCGCCCCGCCATGTTG